>NZ_JAESDL010000039.1:0-12956 GCF_019249625.1 Hydrotalea lipotrueae
GTTATTGGGGTTGCAAATGTAATGCCACCAACTTTCCTATCCAAACTTTTTTATCAATTTATTTGAAAAAAATTTGACGATTAATCCGGTAAAAGAACTTGCTTTTTTAAAAACGGAGTGCAAAGATAAGCTACTGAAAATCAACATCAAAATCTTTTTCAAAATTTTTACAATTTTGAAGAAAAACCTATGTTAGATGCTTTCTAAGAACTACCATTTTTGTTGAATGGGCGGCGAAGATACAAGCATTTGGGAAACTACCAAACTTAAATTGAAAAAAAAGAAAATTATAAAGGCAAACCTTTGCCGAATACTATTCCAACTCAACCGGTAACAGTTGAAACGGGAAATTTACCTTTTCTAAAAATAAGCCATGTGCTGGGGTACTGAAATTAGCAGATGCAATTTTTTCGGCATGAAAAATGGCTTCAAATTCTGACAGGCTAATGATGCCTCTTCCTGCCTGTAGCATGGTGGCTACCAAGGCACGAACCATACCCCGCAAAAAACGGTTGGCAGTAATAGAATATACAAGCATTCCTCTTTGATTTATTTCCCAGCCCGAGCTTTCTATGAAACATTTAAAATTGTTAACCTGACAATTTTTCTTTGAAAATGAAGTAAAATTATTTTGAGTTAAAACTATTGCTGCCGCTTGGTGCAAAGCATCTTCTTTCAAAACATAAGGATAATACCAACTGGTTTCTGTAAGAAACGGGTTTTTTATACGATGCATATAATACTTATAAGCTCGGGAAGTTGCATCGAAGCGACAATGTGCATGAATGGGCACCTGATACAAATTCAGGATGACAATATCTTTTGGCAAAATAGCATTTAGGTTATATAAATGCTTTTGATGTATTTGTATTTCAGTATCAAAATGAAAAAAATTTTGTCGGGCATGCACACCTGCATCGGTTCTGGATGAGCCGGTTAACTGAAAAGGCACTTTCCATAAAACCATCATTGCCTTCTCAATTTCTGATTGAATGGTGGCAGCATTTTCCTGAATTTGAAAACCACTGTAACAGGTACCTTTATATGATACTTCTATAAAATAACGGGGCATTCACTACCAATTAATTGTTTTTTTCAAGTGCTTTAAACTGTTCAATAATATTGGGATCGATAAGCTGATTAATTAAAGAATGAAAATTATCGGCATCGAGTAAATGTTTTTTTGCAGCGGCGAAAAACTGGAGTCGGTTTTGTTGAGAAAGAAATAGTATGCCCAAATTTTTTATTTGTTCAACCGAATAGCAATTTTTTTCAAAGGCTTTTTTGGCAGCTTCTATCATGGCAGCATCGGTATTTGATGATGCCATATCTATTCTTGTTTTATTAAAATCTTCTTTAGAAGCAGGAATACAGGAAGGTGTTGGGTTATTCACTGTTTCACTTACCGGTGTATGATTCGTTGTATCGGCTGGTTTTGGGGCAGCTATTTGTGCGGCAGGTTTTGTTTCAACAGGCGTTTCTGTAACAACAGTAGTGGTCGGCTGTACCTCTGCACGGGGGGCCTGTTTTAAGGGGATAAAAACAGCAATGGTATCTGCTTTAGATTGTGATTTATCAATATAAATCTGATCCAGACCTTGTGCACCCATTTTTTCAAAAGTTTTTGAAACGGAACTGCTTCGATTGGATGCCGGCATCTTTTGTTGTTTGGATGCTGTTTTAACAGCCGGTGGCATAATACCAGTATTCATCTGCTCTGCAATGTTGCTGCTTTTATTGTTTACAACTTGTACAACACTGTCTTTATTGGGAGTATTGGTTTGAGTAGCAACCGCAGTAACCGAACGGGCAACTTTTTCTTCTTGCACCGGCAGAGCAGTTTCTGCAACCGGCATATTAGCAGCAATGACCAATTCATTGCTTAACCCATTCAATTGCCAGTTACCCGTTTCACTTTTGGTAATTGAAAACCCTGCATCCTGATCAGTAACCGGAATTGCAAAATTTAATATCAGATTAGGATCTTGTTGCCATTGTAATTGCATCTGATGCGTGCCGGGCATTAATTTAGGTATAATCAAATAGCCACCGGAAGTAGATGTCCAATCCTGCTGATTGATATGAACACTGTATGACTGTCGGTTGGCTGACTGCAAGTAGATAAAATGATAATTCTGAGCATACCCCACCGCATGGAACATGAATAAACCTATTACAATCAAAAATAATTGCAGGTAATTTTTCTTATAAAACATGAGCCGGAAAAGTTTATACAAATCTAACAGAAAAAATGAAGCTTTATACCATCGGTTAAATCACGTAAAATTTTTTTATGTTTTTTGGGTTTCTTTAACCAATTCTGCCTTTGCTCGTATTATCTTTATTGCCCTTTATTAAACCATACCGATTAATAATATGGTTCATTTTCATTTGGGTAAATCAAAGTTAAACATTCAATCAAAAAAATCACATGAAAAAAGTTTTTATTGTTTTACTTATTATCGTACATTCCACTGCATTTTCGCAAAATAAAAATGACTGGCAAACCATTTACAGAGGATTTGCCACCAAAATCAATGATTTGGTGCATACAAAACTGGAAGCTTCATTCGATTATCAGCACAGTTATTTAAATGGTAAAGAATGGGTAACCTTAAAACCCCACTTCTATCCAACCGATTCATTAACCTTAGATGCGAAAGGCATGAATATTGACAAAGTTGCCATAGATAAAAATGGCAAACTTATTCCGCTGCAATACCGGTATGATAGTATGCAACTGAAAATTCAGTTAGACAGAACTTATACCCAAAACGAAAAATATACCATATACATTCAATATACAGCTAAGCCTAATGAATATAAAGGAGAAGGAAGTGCTGCAATTACCGATGCAAAAGGTTTGTATTTTATAAACCCCTTGGGAAAGGATAAAAACAAACCCACCCAAATATGGACGCAGGGCGAAACAGAATCTAATTCAGTATGGATTCCTACTATTGATAAACCGGATCAAAAATGTACGGATGAGTTTATATTAACAGTGCCAGATAAATATGTTACCCTTTCAAACGGAAAACTAATTAAACAACAAAAAAACAACAACAATACCCGAACAGATACCTGGCTAATGGATTTACCGCATAGCCCTTATCTGTTTTTTATTGGCGTTGGTGACTATGCCATAGTGAAAGACAGTTATAGAGGCAAAGAGGTATCATACTATGTTGAAAAGCCATACGAAAAAGTTGCAAGAAAAATTTTTGGGCATACACCTGAAATGATTCAGTTTTATTCGAATATACTTGGAATTGATTTTCCCTGGCAAAAATATGCGCAAATTGTAGGCCGTGATTATGTAAGCGGCGCTATGGAAAACACCACTGCTGTGCTGCACCAGGAAAGTGCACAGCAGGATGCAAGGCAATTGACTGATGAAAATATTTGGGAAGAAACCATTGCACATGAATTATTTCATCACTGGTTTGGCGATTTGGTTACCTGCGAAAGCTGGAGTAACCTAACCGTAAATGAAAGTTTTGCCAATTATAGTGAAGTACTTTGGGATACCTATAAATATGGAAAAGAGGCTGGTGATTATCAGAATTGGAAAGATATGAATGATTATTTTTTAAGTAATACTGACAATAAAGATTTGGTTCGTTTCTATTATCAGAACAGGGAAGATATGTTTGATGCCGTTAGCTATAATAAAGGTGGGAGAATTTTACATATGTTGAAAAATTATGTTGGCGACAGTGCTTTTTTTCATTCACTCAATCTTTATTTAAACAACAATAAATTCGGCAATGGCAGCGCTGTTAAATTAAGACTTGCCTTTGAAGCTGTAACAGGAAAAGATTTAAACTGGTTTTTTAATCAGTGGTATTTTGGAAGTGGGCATCCTGTTTTAGACATAAGTTATATCTATGATGAAAAAGCCCAGTTGGAAAAAGTAATTGTACAACAAAAACAAATTTCGGGTAAAATTTTTAAGCTTCCTTTTGCCATTGATATTTATACCGGTGAAAACAGACAACGGTATCAGGTTTGTGCCGAAAACAGGGTGGATACCTTTTATTTTAAAGTATCGGAAAAACCAAATTTAGTGAATGTAGATGCAGATAAGATATTATTGGCACAGAAAACAGACCATAAAACAGTATCAGAATTTTTTTATCAATATAATCATGCACAAAACTTTTTAGACAAACGAGAAGCAGTGGTTTATGGAAGTAATCATTTAGATGATGTTTTGGGCTATACCTTGGTAGAAAATGCTTTGTATGATCCCTTTTTTAGAATAAGAATTAATGCATTAAATATTTTTAACACTACCAATCAGAGCCTGCATCAGCCAACTATTGATAAAATTGAAAAATTAGCAAAAACTGATCCTAAAAAATTAGTAAGGGCAAGTGCTATTGATGTATTGGGAAAATTAAAAAATAAAGACTATAAAAACTTTTTTGTAGATGCTTTACAAGATTCATCTTACTCAGTTGCCGGAGCTGCATTAAGTGCATTAAGTAAAATTGATAGTGTAGAAGCTTTTAAACAAGCATTACAATTAAGTAAAGTAACTGCAAAAGGCCATTTACTCTCAGCCATTGTAAATACCTTTATTCATTATGGAGATGCAGATAATTTTGATTATGTAGCATATAACTTTAGCCAATTACCGGTTGGCCAGGAAAAATTTGAGATATTACCTGACTTTACTGTATTTCTGTCAAAAATATCAGATAGTACCCAATTTAGAAAAGGCATTGATTATATTATACAATTTAAGAAAGATATTCCACTGGCCTATCATGAACAAACCGATCCATTCATCAACTTGTTTTTAAATGAATTAAAATCAAAAAAACAATCGATGGGTCAATTGAATCTTGCCAATTATATTACAGAAAAACTAAAGGAAGGAAACCAATAAAATACATTGTATCGCATCTTACAAAAAATGCCGCAACTATTGTTTTAGTGCAGCATTTTTTATGGAACTATTGATTTTTTATCATTATTGTCCGGCAAAACTTAACTTAAAAATCGCTGTAATTCTTTGCTATAAAGAATTACAGGCTAAAAAATGATTGTTTCAAAATTGGAGGGAGTACCCCATCTTTTGAAATCGGCTGAAATATGGTTCTGTAAAGGGTTTGAACCATTATTTTACAATTTTAGTCGGACAACAATATTTTTTATAAAAAATTAGATGCAGGGATACATCCTCAATTATTGAACGGTAGTTACAATTAATCCTTTTGATGTAATGGGTGCAGATTGGCCCATCATTTCCATAGTACCGGTTAAATCAACATTACTTGTTTCGTTGATTAACAGCCCGTTGGCTTTGTTATATGTTCGGGTTGCAATAGCTTTCCCGTTAAGGTTTTGTACAATATCCATACCATTTCTATTGATATTTTCTTTTAAAGTGATATTGGCATGCATTTCAACAACAACTGCATTATCACTCACCTGTTTAATGGTAGCATTGCTCACAATTTTAGAAGAAGAATCGGATACAGTTGAATCAGTCCAGCTAAATCCTTCTTTGATATCGGTGGGTTGAAGTGCTAATACATACTTAGCCTGATCATCTGCACCACCCATTTTTATAATAGCATCTAATTTTTGTGACTGAGTAATCATCTTGCCATTTTTAATCTCAATATTATTGGGTTTGTTTAATGCTTTAAATAAATCGGCCATTTGAGGATTATTTCTTAAATTTTCATCATCTGAATCAAAAGTTTGATCCTGCCCCATCACTTTTACTTCCCCTTTAATATGCTTCATTGTGGCAGAATAAGTATAGCCATCTGCAGTAACTGCTTTAATAGTATCTAAAGCTGTTGTAACTGCATTGGTGGTTGTTTCAATATCCTGACCCGCAAAATTAAGATTGGTATTTACTTTAATATCCGTAACAGTTTTAAATGCAGTACCGGGTTGCACTTTTACCATTTGACCAGAAACTGCAATAATACCGGTTGAAAGAAAGAATCCTAAAAATAGATGTTTCATAATTTTTGTATTATAGTAATTGTTTTATATTTCAAAAATAGGGGTTTACATAACAGTAAAATTCAGTTGTATATAATTTAATCCAAAAACATTAACATGCAACCATAATGCATGTAAAAAATTTACCATCCACCTCCTGCACCGCCACCGCCGCTACTACCACCTCCAAAACCACCAAAACCGCCGCCACTGCCACCCCAACTACCACTACTTCTATTGTTTAACATACCCGATAATAAAATGGGTGCAATTAAGCCACCACCACCTCCGCCTCCACCGCCCCTGCGCAATATGAAAAAAACAATCAATAATAAAATAATGAATATAATGGCACCACTACCGGTGGGCTTGTCTTGTTTTCGGGCCACTTTATATTCACCAACAGCGGCTTTAGCCAAATCATCTACTGCATTATTTAATCCGGTATAATAGTCTTTATTGCGAAATGCCGGCACAATTTCATCTCTATAAATTTGAGAAGTAGTGGCATCGGGAATGGCACCTTCCAGGCCATAACCAATTTCAATCCATACTTTTCTGTCATCAATGGCAGCTAATATTAAAATACCATTATTGGTTTTTTTATTTCCAATACCCCATGCCCGAAACAGCTTGTTGGCATAATCGGCCACATCGTAACCATTTAAAGTTTTTACCAGAACAATGGCAATTTGGTTGGATGTAGAATCATCTAATGCCACTAACTTTTGTTCAAGTGCTGCATTCTGTTCGGCAGACAGTACGCCGGCATAATCATTCACCAATCTGGGTGGATTGGGTTTGGGTAAAATATCCTGCGCCAAACAAAAAAATGTTTGCAACAGTAAAATGCTTATCAGTATTAGTTTTTTCATTGAATAGTATCCTGCGCCATTGGCTGTTATATTGCATTAAATGAAACTAATCACCAAAAACAATATCATCGGGTAACTCGTTGGAATCGGTTTGTTGATTAAAGGGGAAATGTGTTTGAAGGGCATCGCCTATTTGCATTACAATTGTTGCAATGCCTTCTGCAAAATGTTGCGCATTAAAATGACTGATCATTTTCTGAACAGCATCTTCCCAAAAATTTTGTCCAACTTTTGCATGTATGCCTTCATCGCCAAAAACAGCCAGTTTTCTGCTTTTTACAGCAACATACACCAATACCCCGTTACTTTCCCGGGTATTATACATGTTTAATTGGGTAAATAACTCCTTTGCCCTATCAACCGGGTTGCTATTGAAGCATGTATTTTCAATATATACTCGAATTTCACCACTGGTAACCAGTTCTGTTTTTTGAATGGCTGCAACAATCTGGTTTTTTTCTTCCATCGAAAAAAAATCAACCGGCTTTTTTTTGGAGAAGATACCCATCTGTATTATGTATTATTTTATATTAAACTGAATTTCCGGTGCTTTTTCTGTTCCAGAATCTGCCTGATAATAGGGCTTTTCAGTAAAATGAAAAATACCTGCAAAAATATTATTCGGGAAAGTGCGCACTTTTAAATTGTATGCATTTACTGCTGCATTATAATCTCTTCTGGCTACATTGATTCTGTTTTCGGTACCTTCTATTTGTGCTTGAAAATCCTGGAATGCCTGTGTGGTTTTTAAATTAGGATACGCTTCGGCAACAGCCATTAAACGGCTGAATGCACCTTGTAACTGACCCTGTGCCTGCTGAAATTTTTGCAAGCTTTGCGGATCGTTAATATCTACATTTACGCTGGTAGCCCTAGCACGTGCATCAATTACCTCTTTTAAAGTAGATTTTTCGAAATTTGCTGATCCTTCAATTGTTTTAATAACACTATTATACAGGTCGGTTCTGCGTTGATAGTTGGTTTCTACATTACTCCACGATTGTTTTACGGCCTGTTCGCCCTGTACCAATCCGTTATAGCCATTACAGCCGCAACCACCTAATAAAAGAATGATTGCAGCAATTACAATTAAAGTAAGGGTTTTTGTGTTCATATACGCTGGTTTATTGATTTGTAAAAAATATTTAAATTAAATTATTTTTTAATTAGTACATTGATGATTGAAATTTAATTTTTCACTCCACACCAAATTGCTTGTAAGATAATTGTTTGTTGGTAATTAATGAGCTACATTTTCAAAATATATGCCTAAAAAATAATTTCAGACGAAATGACGCAAAAAAACCACCCTTTTCGGGTGGTTAAACATGTATTCATACTTATTATTTTAGTTGTTGATTGCAGCAATACCGGGCAATTCTTTTCCTTCAAAATATTCAAGCATAGCGCCACCACCGGTACTAACATAACTTACTTTATCTGCAAAGCCAAACTGGTTTACTGCTGCAACGCTATCGCCCCCTCCTACTAAACTAAAAGCGCCTTTTTGTGTAGCGGCGGCAACGGCAACCGCAATGGCTTTAGTTCCGTGTTGAAATTTAGCCATTTCAAAAACGCCCATAGGCCCGTTCCATAAAATGGTTTTTGCAGCTTGTATTACATTGGCAAACTGCTCGCATGCTTCGGGGCCAATATCTAACCCCATCCATCCATCGGGTATATTGTTAGAAGGAGCTGCAGAAGTTTCTGCATCGGCAGCAAATTTATTGGCTATGATACTATCGCCGGGTAAGTGAATACATACCCCCTGTTTCTCAGCCTCTATTAATAATTCTTTAGCAGTTGAAATCCGATCATCTTCGCACAATGAATTGCCAATATTGCCACCTTTTGCTTTCATAAAAGTATAAGCCATTCCACCGCCTATAATAATATCGGTTGCTCTTTTTAAAAGGTTTTCGATAATTAAAATTTTATCAGATACTTTGGCGCCGCCAATAATGGCAACAAAGGGTTTTTCAGACTGGTGCATGATTTTTTCGGCACTGGCCACTTCTGCTTCCATCAATAACCCAAACATTTTTCTATCTTTTGGAAAAAACTGCGCTATCACTGCGGTAGAAGCATGTGCCCGATGCGCTGTTCCAAAAGCATCGTTTACATATACATCTCCTAATTCTGACAATTTTTCGGCAAAGGCTTTATCGCCTAATTCTTCCTCTTTATAGAAACGAAGGTTTTCTAACAACAAAACTTCGCCGGGCTTTAATGCCGCTGCTTTTGCAAAGGCTAGTGCACCAATGCAATCATCTGCAAATTGAACAGAAGTTCCATTTAATAAAACCGATAAATGTGCTACCAAATGTTTTAAAGAATATTTTTCAGACGGGCCATCTTTTGGCCTTCCAAAATGACTCATTAAAATAACACTACCCCCATCTTTCAAAATTTTTTGGATGGTAGGAATGGTAGCTTTCATGCGATTATCATCCGTAATTTGATAATTGGCATCTAAAGGCACATTAAAATCAACCCGAATTAATGCTTTATGCCTATTGAAGTTAAAATTAGAAAATTTGCTCATAATTTTTTTTTAATTAGAATAGAAGCTTGCAGTAAAATAAGCTTTACCTCTATTACATTGTATATTAAAAATGCCGGCATACACCGGCATTTCTTTATTTTTTAATTAAACCTGCAAAATAATGAACGGTACGTACCAATTGAGATACGTAGCTCATTTCATTATCGTACCAGCTTACCACTTTTACCAATTGTTTATCGCCAACGGTAATTACTTTTGTTTGAGTGGCATCGAATAATGAACCGTAGTGCATTCCAACAATATCGCTACTAACAATTTCATCTTCATTGTAACCAAAACTTTCGTTGCTGGCTGCTTTCATTACTGCATTAATTTCTTCAACTGAAGTTTTTTTAGCAAGAATAGCAGACAATTCAGTTAATGAACCTGTAATAACAGGAACACGTTGTGCACCACCATCTAATTTACCTTTTAATTCAGGCAACACCAAACCAATGGCTTTTGCAGCGCCGGTGCTGTTGGGAACGATATTAGCAGCGGCTGCACGGGCTCTTCTCAAATCACCTTTAGGATGGGGAGCATCTAAAGTATTTTGATCGTTGGTATAGGCATGAATTGTAGTCATACTTCCTGCTTCAATGGTAAATGCATCATTTAATGCTTTGGCCATAGGCGCTAAGCAGTTGGTGGTGCAGGATGCACAGGAAATAATGGTTTCAGAACCATCCAAAATATTGTGGTTTACATTAAACACCACAGTTTTTAAATCGCCGGTGGCGGGAGCTGAAATAACCACTCTTTTGGCACCGGCAGTTAAATGTGCTTCTGCTTTTGCTTTATCGGTAAAAAATCCGGTAGATTCAATCACTACATCTACCTGATGGCTGCCCCAGGGAATTTGTGCCGGATCGCGATGTGCATAGATTTTAACTTCATGCCCATTTACTATAATGGAACTTTCGGTAGCAGTAACTGTGGCATCAAATCTGCCTTGTGCACTGTCATATTTTAAAAGATGAGCCAGTACTTTCGGACTGGTTAAATCGTTTATAGCAACCACATCAATACCTTCCATGTTAAAAATTTGGCGATATACCAACCGACCAATTCGTCCAAAACCATTAATGGCAACTTTAACTGTACTCATTTTTACTTGTATTTAAATGATAAAAAAGATAAATCGCTGCAAAATTAAAACATTGTAGCCAACTATCCATTTTGTATTTATGTTATGGCAATAATTTGAAAAGAATTGATAGAAATCAAATCAATGATTCGCATCCGGCCTAAACAAAAAAGTATATATTTATCAGGTGAAAAAAATAAATTCCTTAAAAAATTTTGAGGGATACCAGCCGCCCCCTATTTTTGCACTCCCAAAAACAAATGGAGCGTTGGTCAAGGGGTTAAGACGCATCCCTTTCACGGATGAATCACGGGTTCGATTCCCGTACGCTCTACGAAAACAGTACACAAAAAAGCCGCAAAATAAATTTGCGGCTTTTTTTATTATTGACCTTTCTAAAATTCAATTTCTGCCTATGAATATACATTCAATTCATATTTTTATTTATTATTCGCAGCATTCAACTTCCAATTATCAGTTCTGAAGGCGATTACAGGTAAATGATTGCTACCAAACAAATTACCAATAGCAGTATTTCCAAAGGCATAGCGAACAGCAATAGGATGCTGTACTTTACTGCTCCATACCATTAATTGATTGCCTTCAATGTTTGCAGCAGCCGGATAAAATACTTTATCAGCACCGGCAACCCATATTTGTTGCACATTAGCCCCTTTTATCAGTAATCCTCCTCCGGTGTCTTCAAAACTGAGCAATACTTTGTCGCTATTTATGATTACATTTTTAAGATGAGGCGATTGACAGATAATGTGTTTCCACTCATAATTTTTTGCCAAAGCCCAATTCGCCAACCGATCACCCACATCATGTTTATTTTTGGGATGGATATTTGAAGTATCGGTAACCAAATCAGTAATTACAACCATACCAACATTGGGATATGCTGCTGCCTTACTTTGTTGTTCCTGCAACAAGGCACCAGCGTAAGGTTTACCATAAGCAAAAGGAGCAATTTGTACATAATAAAATGGGAAATTATATTTCCATGCTTTACGCCAGGTACCCATCATTTCAGTAAATAGTTTTGCATACGTATATGGATAAGCTGTATTTGTTTCGCCCTGGTACCAAATTGCACCGGCAATAGCAAAACGTGCAATTGGTGCAATCATGGCATTAAAAGCCACACCGGGTTCATGAGGCCAAAATTTGGAAGGTTTTTGTTTTTTAGCTGCCATCAATAATTCCTCATCCATACGAATAATAGAATCTGGCGTCCACACTTCTGCCGGCGTGCCACCCCAACTGGCATTGATCAAAGCGATAGGCACATGTAGCGAATCTTGCAGCTTTTTCCCAAAAAAATAGGCAGCTGCGCTAAAGGTTTGTAAGTTGGCAGCATCACAACTTACCCAAGTACCTTTTACATCTTGTTGTGGACAATTGGCAGCAGACTTGGCTACTGTAAAAAAACGGATATTTGGATTACAGGCATGAGGCAAAACAGCTTTTACATCCGGTAAACCCCATTGTTCATTCATTTCCATGTTCGACTGGCCGGAACAAAGCCAAACTTCACCAATGAATACATTTGTTAATGTAATGGAATTGTATCCCTTAAAATTAATTTGATAAGGACCGCCGGCAGCAGGCGTTTGAATAGTAAGTTGCCAATGTGCATTTGCGTTTGTTGTTGCAGAATCAATTGCATTATTCCAGGTATTGGTAACTTTTACCACTTCGCCCGGATTGCCCCAGCCCCATAATGTAACGGCCAACCGTTGCTGTAATACCATATTATTGTTTAAAATTGAAGGCAGTATAATATTTGCCTTTGCTGAACCAAAAAACATTATTACAACGAATGCACAAAAACGTTTCATAAAAAATTATTTAGTATGTTTTTATCAGTTTTTGAGTTTGATAAAAATGCAGGTTTTGATTGTATAAATGCACATAATATATGCCTGCGGGTAAATGACTGATATTAATAGCATCGCCATTTTTTAGGTTGTACTGGTTGAAAACTGTTTGTGCTGCAGTATTGTAAATGATAGCATTCAAAATAGGCACTCCTGTTAAATTATTGTGGATGAACACTTCACTTTGTGCAGGATTTGGATTAATACTTAACTCTGAATTAAGTACAACATTTATTGCAGTAACAGTATAATTAAACCTATTTGAAAAGGCGCTGCTGCAACCATTCTGAATTACCTTAACAGCATAATAACCATTAGCAGATGGCTTGTAGAATTGAGCAGTAGCATTCGCAATAGCAGTAAGCGTATCATTGTACCATTGATTACCGGAAGCAGAGGAGGATAATAAATTGTTATTGGCATCTATTGTTACAACAGGCGTGGCGGGTATAGCAGTTTTAGAAATGAAAACTGTATCTGAATAAATACTGCAACCTGCATTATTTTTTCGAAGTACTATTACAATAGTCCGGTAGTTAATTAAGCAGCCATAGCGCCTATATTCAGGCACCGGCCGTATAGCTTTCTTATTTTAT
>NZ_JAESDL010000003.1:0-176958 GCF_019249625.1 Hydrotalea lipotrueae
TTTAGACCTCAATTTACTAATTTATTTAGTTATTTCACCCCCCTATCTCTTATTTGTAAATGTTCTACCTAATCCTATACATTTAAACTTTGGGGCAATTTTTCTTAAATTTAAGCAATAGATTCACTTTCTTTAAATTTTAAAAAGGAACGATAAGTCTTAAACAAGCAAACATCAGGAGGGCAACTGCTCCATCATTTTTTCAACCATTTTATAAGTAGCCGGACAATAAGCAACATTTTGTTGATGTACGTGAATATATTGTACTACCGGCTTTTTGGCCAAATGCGGGAAACCGGCACAACTTTGTGGGCGTACAGAATATATACTGCACTTATTATCTTTTAAATTTAAAAACTGGCAGGGTTGTTTGTTATTCACCCAGTCTTTGTCTTTTTTATCAAAATGCAACCAATAATCTTTCATTTCTGCAACACTTATATTTAAATAAGCAGCAATTCGCTTCATGTCGGCAGTTGTAAAAGTAGGTGTCATTGTTTTACAACAATTGGCACAGCTAAGGCAATCAATTTCATTCCACACAGCTGTATCTAACATTACCACCAATTTATTTAAAGATGTGGGTGCCTTTTTTTCTATTTTACCTAAATATTTTTTAAAAGCAGATTTATGATAACGAACTTTTTGTTTAAATGAACGGAGATTAACAGGTTGCATAAATGTGAAATAAATTGTTTTAGAAAGTATTAACGGTAAAAATATTGTGGATTGAGCAATTACTGAAATAAATATTACAAGATTGATGGAATTGACCCTGCTTAAAAAAGCACTACTATCGCCACTTTACTGCTTCATCTTCTAAAAATGATATCAAATACTAAACAGCTAAAAATATTGTATTTTTATGGGTTGTAACCTGCAATGATGCAACAATGAAATGTTATGTGGGAAGCATATAAAAAAGGATTTAAAACCTATTTACAATTAGAGCGCTCATTAAGTGAACATTCGGTTGAGGCGTATTTGCGTGATGTTGATAAATTAACTCAATACATTCAATTACAATCAACACCTAAAACCCCGGCCGACATTCAATTAAATGACCTGCAACATTTTTTGGAATGGATTGGCAATTTAGGAATGCTGGCCACATCGCAGGCCAGAATTATTTCAGGCATTAAACAATTTTATAAATACTGCTTAACTGAACAAATTGTAATTACAGATCCTTCCACACTTTTAGAGGCACCTAAAACAAAAAGAAGTTTACCTGATGTACTCAGCTTTGAAGAAATTGAAAGCATTATTGCTCAAATTGACTTAAGTACACCAGAGGGTACCCGCAATAAAGCTATAATAGAAACCATGTATAGTTGCGGATTAAGGGTAAGTGAAGTAATTAATTTAACCATCAGCCATATTTATTTTGATGTTGAATTTATACGTGTTACCGGAAAAGGCAATAAAGAACGCCTTGTGCCCATTGGTGCACCTGCTTTACGGTACATTCAATTATATATGGAAACCATCCGCAAACACCTTCCCATCCAAAAAGGTTTTGAAGATGTTTTATTTTTAAACAGAAGAGGCAAGAGCCTAAGTAGAATCATGATTTTTTATATTATAAAAGGTCTGGTTTTAAAAGCAGGAATTCAAAAAAATATTTCACCCCATACTTTCCGCCATTCTTTTGCCACACATTTAATTGAAGGAGGAGCCGATTTAAGGGCCATTCAGGAAATGCTGGGGCATGAAAGCATTACCACAACAGAAATATATACCCACTTAGATCGTAATTTTTTAAGAACCACTTTACAGGCTTTTCATCCTGCCTTTAAAAATTAACAACAAAAGCTGGTATATTCAACAAACGTTTAATAGGTTTGCAGCACATTAAACACTATTATATGAAAAAAACATTGTTTGCAGTCCTTGCTTTACTGACTGTACAATTTGGTTTTAGCCAAATAAAAGTACCCGCAGCAAGCCCTACAGAAACCATTATCCAGGATTTTGGTATGGGCAGATTAGAATTAACGTACTCAAGACCCAATTTAAGAGGTAGAAATGTTTTTAAAGAAAACAGTGAATTAGCACCATTGGGAAAAGTTTGGCGTACAGGTGCCAATGCTTCAACCAAATTAAAAGTAACCGACGAAATTGATTTGGCCGGTAACAAATTGGATTCAGGTACCTACGCCATTTTTACCATCCCGGGTAAAAAAAAATGGACCATTATCATCAATAAAGACTCAAAGAATTGGGGAACGGATTATGCGCAGGCCGATGATATATTCCGGTTTACAGTTCCTGCAGAAAACATGAAAGAAACGATGGAAACTTTTACCATGCAATTTACCAACATACAACCCGAAAGTTGTGAGCTGCATTTAATGTGGGGTAATGTGGCAGTAAAAGTGCCCATTATTACGCATATTGTAAGCCGGCTGAATGCACAGTTTGAGCAGGCGCTGCAAGCAGATAATGTTAACCCCAATCTCTATTTTGCAGCAGCTAATTTTTATTACGATATAGCCAAAGATTACAATAAAGCTTTA
Organism: Hydrotalea lipotrueae; assembly: GCF_019249625.1. NCBI lineage: Bacteria > Pseudomonadati > Bacteroidota > Chitinophagia > Chitinophagales > Chitinophagaceae > Hydrotalea > Hydrotalea lipotrueae. The sequence continues at coordinate 2,520 of NZ_JAESDL010000003.1, forward strand.
ACCAACGTTACCAAAGCAACTGAAAATAATCCTAAAGCCTATTATATGTTTTTATTAAAAGCAAAAGTTGAAAAAGCCATTGGCGATAAAGCCAGTGCTAAAGCTGATGCTGAAAAATGCATGCAATTGGCCACCGAAGCCAAAAATGATGATTATGTGCGTGGTGCCAATATGCTGTTGAAATCATTATAATTTAGATTAATGCATTATTAAGTGTTCATTTACCCATAAAAAAGCTGCTGTCACTAATTTGAGAAACAGCAGCTTTTATTTTTTAAGCTATTGGAAAACTTAATGCACTTCTGCCATATCTGGAATAGCATCAACTTTATAAACACCTGCATCTAACTTAGCCTTGGTTTCGCTAAATGCTTGTAAAGTTTCCTGAATATCTGCATCGGTATGCGCAGCAGTAGGTATTAACCTGTAAATGATGTGTCCTTTGGGAATAACAGGATACACCACAATAGAACAGAAAATATGATAGTTTTCACGTAAGTCCATTACCATTGCAGTTGCCTCTTCTACCCCACCTTTCATGTAAACGGGAGTAACTACTGAATCGGTATTCCCAATATCAAAACCTCTTTCTTTTAATCCCTTTTGCAATTGAATGGCATTACTCCACAATTTTGCCTTCATTTCAGGCATATTTCTTAACATTTCCAAACGCTTCAAATTACCAATTACAATAGGCATTGGTACACTTTTGGCAAAAATTTGAGAACGGATATTATAGCGGATATAATCTATAATTGCTTTAGGCCCTGCCATAAAAGCACCAATAGAAGCCATTGATTTGGCAAAAGTTGAAAAATATAAATCAATTGCATCCTGACAACCCTGTTCTTCACCTGCTCCAGCACCGGTTTTACCCAAGGTACCAAAACCGTGGGCATCATCTACCAGCAATCTAAACTCAAATTGTTTTTTTAGTGCAGCTATTTCTTTTAATTTTCCCTGATCGCCGGCCATTCCAAATACACCTTCTGTAATTACTAAAATACCGCCGGCATTTTGCTTTTCAATTAAAGCAGTAGCCCTCACCAATTGCTTCACTAAATCTTCAATATCATTGTGTTTGTAAACATAACGGTGGCCGGTATGTAAACGCAAACCATCTATAATACAGGCATGGCTTTCTGCATCATACACAATTACATCATGCCTGCTGCAAAGCGCATCAATTGCACTCATAATACCCTGATAACCATAATTCATCAGAATGGCATCTTCTTTCTGTTCAAACGCTGCTAATTCTTGCTCTAACTGTTCATGGTAATTGCTGTTACCACTCATCATTCTTGCGCCCATTGGTGCAGCCAATCCAAATTGTTTGGCAGCTTCAGCATCGGTTTTTCTGATTTCAGGATGATTGGCTAAACCTAAGTAATTATTCAGGCTCCAAACAATCATTTCTTTACCACGAAATTGCATTCTATTGCTTATTTCTCCATCTAATTTAGGAAATGCAAAATAACCATGTGCTCTTTCCCGATGCTGGCCAAGAGGGCCATAATGTTTTACTAATCTTTCAAAAATGTCTGCCATGCCTAATTTTTATTTTAAATGAGGAATGCTTCAGGAGGTTGCCAACAAAGCAATATTGATTGATTGGTTGGTAAACAAAAACCCAACATATTTGCTACAACACTGAAATATATTCGGCTGCAAAATTAATAAATTGGTAAGATGAAGGAATAAAAAAGATTTTTTAATTACCATATACACCGATTTATACAATAAATTAATAGCTGCAAAAAATCAGGCAACTTATCTTTAACACCTTAAATATGGAAAAAATGAATAGAAAAAGTTTATTAATTGCTCTGGGATTTATGGTGTTATCCATTCCGCAGTTGCATGCACAGCCAAAGATGAATAATACACAAACGGCAACTATTGCAAGACCAAAATTAATAGTAGGAATTATTGTAGACCAAATGCGGTGGGATTATTTGTACCGCTTTTATAATGTATATGAGCCCAATGGCGGTTTTAAACGATTGTTGCATCAGGGATTTTCCTGTGATAATACTTTAATGCCTTATGTGCCAACGGTTACGGCTGTGGGCCATACTTGTGTGTATACCGGCAGTGTACCTGCTTTAACAGGCATTACGGGCAATAACTGGTTTGATAACAACATCTTAAAAAACGTGTATTGTACTGATGACGCCGGTGTTGCTACAGTTGGCAGTATTACCAAAGCAGCCGGTGAAATGAGCCCACGCAATTTATGGGTTACTACCATAACCGATGAATTACGCCTCGCTTCTAATTTTAAAAGTAAAACAATTGGTATTTCCATTAAAGACAGAGGAGCTATTTTGCCTGCAGGACATGCCGCCAATGCAGCCTACTGGTACGATTACCAAACCGGCAATTTTATAACCAGTACCTATTACATGAATCAATTACCTGAATGGTTAACTAATTTTAATAATAAAAAATGGGTAGATACTTATTATGAAAAAAGATGGTCGCCCATTTTACCGCAATCAACCTATCAGCAACTGTGTGATGTTGATGAAAACAATTATGAAGGCAAGCCTTTTGGAAAAGATGAGAAAGGATTGCCGTATGATTTGTCAAAATTCAAAGGAAAAGATTACAGCAAAATTGCCAGTACACCTTATGCCAATGATTTGTTAGAAAACTTAGCCGAAACCACCATTGCCAACGAGCAAATGGGGAAAGGCAACGAAACAGATTTTTTGGCAGTAAGTTTTTCAAGCACCGATTATATTGGCCATGCATTTGGACCCAATAGCTGGGAATTATTAGATACCTACGCCCGTTTAGATAAAACATTGGGTAAATTATTGGATTATTTAGATAAAACCGTTGGTAAAAATCAATACACTCTGTTTTTAACTGCCGACCATGCCGGTGCACAAATTCCTGAATTTTTAACCAAACACAATATTCCCGGCGGCAGGGCTGATGATCGTGATTTAATGAAAGAATTGAATCAACATTTAGCAGCACAATTTCACCAACCCAATTTAATTCATGCTATTTGGGAATTTGATATTTATTTAAATCATGGTTTAATAGATTCACTGCAACTGAATCAGGCTGCTATTGAAAAAAGTATTGCACAATATTTACAAACAGATAACCGAGTGTTAACTGTTGTAAACAAAACCACTGCTGCAACTGCTTCTTTACCTGTCAGTATCAGAGAAATGATTGTAAATGGATATACACCCAAAAGAAGTGGCGATTTACAGATAGTGATGAAATCCGGCGTTATGGATGCCGGAAAAACCGGTATGAGCCATGGCGTTTCTTATACTTATGATACCCATATTCCTTTGTTATGGTTTGGATGGGGCATACAGAAAGGCCATACCAACAAAACTACTTACATGACCGATATTGCCGCAACTTTAGCTGCATTATTAAAAGTTCAAATGCCCAGCGGTTGCATTGGAAAACCCATTACAGAAGCCTATCAATAAAATTTCAACTTGCTGATAAAAAAGCAGTGCTCCTAATGGAACACTGCTTTTTTAGTTTTATCAATGCGATAAGCATAAGCTATGCAAATTATTTTGCCAGCTTAGCCTGAAGGTTTTGATTCAAAGCTTCTAAAAATTCTTCTGTATATAAATAATGCTCACCGTGATTTACTTTATTGCCATAAATGCAAACAGCCAAATCTTTCGTCATTTTTCCACTCTCAACAGTTTCAACACAAACGGTTTCCAAAGCATGGCAGAAATAAATCAATGCCTCATTATTATCCAACTTACCGCGAAATTCCAGGCCTCTTGTCCAGGCAAAAATAGAAGCAATGGGATTGGTAGAAGTTGGATTCCCTTTTTGATATTCACGATAGTGGCGGGTAACCGTACCATGTGCAGCTTCTGCTTCCATTACAGTACCATCCGGTGTAATTAAAGTAGAGGTCATTAAGCCCAATGAACCAAAACCCTGGGCAACGGTATCGCTTTGTACATCGCCATCATAATTTTTACAAGCCCAAACAAAGTTGCCATTCCATTTTAAAGCAGAAGCCACCATATCATCAATTAAGCGATGTTCGTAAGTAATGCCGGCTGCATCATATTTGGCTTTAAATTCATTTTGATAAATTTCTTCAAAAATATCTTTGAAACGGCCATCGTATTTTTTCAGGATGGTGTTTTTAGTAGATAGATAAAGGGGCCATTTTTTGCTCAATGCCTGATTAAAGCAGGCACGTGCAAAACCTTTAATGCTTTCATCGGTATTATACATAGCCAGAGCAACACCATCTCCTTTAAAATTATATACTTCAAATTCCTGAACAGAACCATCATCACCTTCAAACTTAATGGTTAGTTTTCCTTTCCCTTTAGTTACAAAATCGGTAGCGCGGTATTGATCGCCAAAAGCATGGCGGCCAATGCAAATAGGGGCAGTCCAGTTAGGTACCAATCGTGGTACATTTTTGCAAACAATGGGTTCACGAAATACAGTTCCATCTAAAATATTGCGGATGGTACCATTGGGGCTTTTCCACATTTGTTTTAAGTTGAATTCTTTTACACGAGCTTCATCAGGTGTAATAGTAGCGCATTTAATACCAACACCTGCTTTTTTGATGGCATTGGCAGCATCAATGGTTACCTGATCATTGGTGGCATCGCGGTGTTCAATACCCAAATCAAAATATTGAATATCAACATCTATATAAGGCAGAATAAGTTTGTCTTTAATATATTTCCAGATAATTCGTGTCATTTCATCGCCATCCAGTTCTACTACCGGATTTGTTACTTTAATTTTTTGTTCCATATTGCTAATTTAGTTTTTAAAGGGATACAAAAGTAGGGGTTTTGCTATTTTGAATAGAAAAGATGAAAGCATTAGGTAATAAAACCATCAACAGCACATCTGCTATGAAAAAAGTTTACATGTATATATTCAATCTAAACATTCACAACCAAAACGGGAATATGCACATGGTGCCTGACCGATTCAATAGTTTCGCCAAATAAATAATCTTTAATACCCCGGTGTTGATGTGCCCCCATTACCAATAAATTAGCTTTGTTTTTTTCAACGATACGCACAATTTCTTTTTTTCGGTTACGATAACCCAGCTCATATATTGCCTCATAGCCCAATTGTTGTAATTGCATGGCATAATTTTCAAGCCGGTCTTTATCTTTCCGGGTTTCATCATCATCACTTTCTTTTCCTAAAAAAAGAGCCGATACACTTTCCACCACATGTATTAAAATAAAAACAGAAGCTTTATTACCCTGTGCCAAGGCATAAGCAATTAATTTTTCATCTTTAGCAGTAAAATCTAAAGCAATGGCAATTTTATTATTTTCTTCTAAACGCAAAGCATGTAATTGAGGGGTTTCACCATGTAATATAATACTCTTACGCATCTTGCGTTGAATGGCAAGGGGTAAAAATGTGGTCGTTAAAAACAACCACGATAAAAAAACTGCTCCTATACCAACTAGTATTTTCCATATATAATTTCCCGGCTCCTGATATAAAACAGCTACTTCTTCTATCACCATTTTTACATTCAAATAAATTAATATAATAGCTACTAACCATGATAATAATTTAATGGGCAATGAAATGGTAAATTTGCCCATGGTTTCCTTATCGCTTACAAAATGTATGAGCGGAATCATGGCAAACCCTAATTGCACGCTCAGTATTACCTGACTTAAAATAAGTAAGGCGTCTATCCTGTCATCACCATAAATTAAAATCGTAATTACAGCGGGAATAATAGCCAAAAGCCTTGTAATTAATCTGCGTAACCATGGATTAATGCGCAGGCTGATGTAACCCTCCATTACAATTTGCCCGGCATAAGTGCCGGTAATGGTAGAGCTTTGGCCGGCAGCAATTAAGGCAATGGCAAATAACAAAGGGGCCAGTTTAGAACCCAGCAGTGGTTCTAATAAACGATGTGCATCTTCAATTTTTGCTACACCTGTATTACCGGTGGTAAAAAAAACAGAAGCAGCCAAAACCAAAATAGCAGCATTTACAAAAAATGCGGCATTCAACGCAATAGCGCTATCAATATTATTGTAACGGATGGCTCTTTTTATACCTTCCTCATCTGTTTTTATTTTACGGGTTTGCACTAATGCTGAATGGAGGTACAGGTTATGCGGCATTACTGTTGCACCTATAATTCCTACGGCAATATATAATGCTTCTTTATTTAGATGATGGGGCACAAAACCATACATTACCTGATTTAAAATAGGATGCGCCAGAATAATTTCAATTAAGAAGGATACGCCAATAATGGCTACTAATGCTATAATAAAGGCTTCTAATTTGCGAATACCAAAATTTTGTAACCAAAGTAATAGCAGCGTATCCAACACTGTTAATGAAACACCCCATATTAAAGGCAATCCGGTCAATAAATTAATACCCAATGCCATACCCAGCACTTCGGCTAAATCGCAGGCAGCAATGGCAATTTCAGCAAGAATATATAAACAAAAATTTACAAATTTAGGATATATTTCTCTGTTGGCCTGGGCCAAATCTCTTCTTCTTACAATTCCTAATCGGGCACTTAAACTTTGCAATAACAAAGCCATTAAATTACTCATTAATAATACCCATATAAGGCTGTAACCAAATTGAGCGCCACCCTGCAAATCGGTAGCCCAGTTTCCGGGATCCATATAACCTACACTCACCAAATAGGCAGGCCCAATATAAGCCAGTATTCTGCGCCAGCCTTTTCTGGGTTGCAGTGTATCTACACTTTCGTGTACTTCGCTTAAAGAATGTTCGTTACGTTGCACCAATCTATCCATAAATATTACTTACAAAAATAATGGTTAATCTTCCTTAAACTATAAAACTTACCACAGAAGTATTACTTTAGTGCCTGAAATAAACGCCATGAAAAGTATTCAACAGCTTATTACGTTTATACTCATCTTCATTTTTTTAGTCGGCTGCCAAACACATCCTGGCGACTTAAGTGGTACAAAACCAGTTAGCAGCAGCGATTTTTTTGCTGCCTTCCCTCCCATTGGGTTGCCCATTACCATTGCCGATACCAACATCAATTCATTTGCCGACACTACTGTAATAGGTATAAAAGCCATGTCTCAGTTTATACCCGATAGTATTTTAAATCATTTCCATCTCAATAAAAAAGCCATTATACATCCCGTAGGAAGTATTCAGAAATTAAAAGAAAAATACATTTTGGCTAACTTCAGCTATAAAAATAATACCATACTTGGGGTATTTGTGTTTAACGAAAAGAATGAATTTCTGGCTGCAAAAAATTTGGTTCAATCAAAACAAAATGATGGTTATGTACACAGTGTATATATTAATAAAGAACCTACTTTTTTAATTAGCCGGGAAAAATACACTGCTGATAAAAAGTTGTTATATACCCGTACAGGCTGGGTGTATAACAACGGAAATGCCTTTATGGTAGCTATGAATGACGGCAATGAAGATGAATTAAAAAACAATACCATCATTAATCCTATTGATACTTTGCCCGAAAAAAATAAACACAGTGGCAATTATGCAAAAAACTCAAAAAATTTTATTGCAATCAGGGATGGTAAAACGCCCAAATTATATCATTTTTTTATTCACTTTGAAAATAAAGACAATTGTAACGGCGAATTAAAGGGAATGATGAAAATGGTGGGTGAAGATAAAGCCGTATATAAAGAAATTGGGGAACCCTGCAGTATAGAATTTACATTTAAAAACAACGAAATTACTTTTAAAGAAAATGGCAAATGCGGCAATAAACGCGGCATACAATGCTATTTTGATGATACCTATCCTAAACAAAAATCACATAAGATCATTAAGAAAAAAAGAACCTGAATTTTTCTATTCATTGGGTAAGGCACTTGTTTCAATCGATTGCGGTTTATAAAATTTAAACTTTTATGTGCTATAATTGAAGCTTTTAACATAGTTTCACTTTTTAGGTCTAATTAATGTGTAAAAAATACATTTTAAATAAAACCCTTTATATTGCAAGCCCAATTCAAATAACCAATCAAGAAAAAGTAATTTATGAACTTCCGAAGTTATCATGTGCCATATGTTGTAAGTGAACAATACAATAAAAGAGCAGCCTATTTTTCAATGGAATTTGCGATTCATCAGCCACTTAAAATATATAGTGGCGGCTTAGGATTTTTAGCAGGTTCGCACTTGCTAAGTGCTTATGAATTAAGACAGAATATGGTAGGTATTGGAATTTTGTGGAAATATGGCTATTACGACCAAACCAGAAATCAGGATCAAACCCTGCAACCCACCTGGATGGAAAAAATATATTCATTTTTAGAAGATACGGGCATTAAATTTCAAATTATTATACATGATCATCCGGTATGGGTAAAGGCCATGTATTTAAATCCTGAAACTTTTAAATCAGCACCTCTGTTTTTATTAACTACCGACTTGCCGGAAAATGATTATGTATCGCAAACCATTTCACACCGGTTGTACGATGCCAATGTATCTACCAAAATTGCCCAATTTATGCTACTGGGTATAGGCGGGGCCAAATTAATGGATGAACTTGGATTTAATCCGGATGTATATCATTTAAATGAAGCACATGGTGTATCGGCTGCTTTTTATTTAATGAATAAATTTAAAAGTGCTGAAAAAGTAAAAGAACATCTGGTATTTACTACCCATACACCAGAGGAAGCAGGCAATGAAAAACACGATATTTATCTCTGTCAGAAAATGAGTTATTTCTGTGGTATTAGTATTGATGAAGTAAGACGTTTAACCGGTATTACAGATGATTTATTCAACCATTCATTAGCAGCCCTGCGTTTTGCACGTAAAGCCAATGGCGTTAGCCGGCTGCACGGTGAAGTAAGCAGAAAAATGTGGAGTCATTACATCGGCATTTGTGAGATTATTCACATTACCAATGCACAAAACTGGCGTTACTGGGCAGATAAACAGTTGTACAAAGCCATGGAAGAGGGCAATGACCTTGCTTTTGATGACAGAAAAAACTATTTGAAGAAAAGAGCATTTGAAATTGTAGCTGACCAGACCGGTAAATTATTTGACCCTAATGTATTAACCATTGTTTGGGCCAGAAGATTTGCAGGGTATAAACGTGCCGACTTTCTTACACAGGATTTAGAAAGATTTGAAAAACTGATCAATAGCTTTGACCAGCCGGTACAAATTATTTGGGCCGGGAAACCTTATCCGGTTGATTACCCTGCCATCAGCCAATTTAATAATTTGGTGCATTTAAGTAAAAATTATAAAAATGTAGCAGTATTAATTGGATATGAACTTACATTAAGCAAAAGGTTAAAACAGGCGGCAGATGTTTGGTTAAACAACCCCCGTGTGCCCAGAGAAGCATCCGGCACCAGTGGCATGACGGCAGCTATGAATGGAGCAGTTAATTTTTCAACAGATGATGGCTGGATTCCGGAATTTGTAAATCATGGCAATAATGGTTTTGTAGTGCCCAAGGCAGATTATGAAAACTTAAGTGTACACGATCAGGACAATTATGACCTGAATAAGATGTATGAAATTTTAGAACAACAAATTGTGCCACTATATTATAAAAATTTTGAAACCTGGCGCCAAATTATGAAAAATGGAATGCGTGATGTGCGTTTTCAATTTGACAGCAATAGAATGGCACATGAGTATTACGAGTTAATGTACAAATAATTTATATTTATAATAAAAATAAAAATCTGCTGTTCTTATCAATACAGCAGGTTTTTTTTGGATGGAACCAGCGGTTTTGTTTTAAACCCACAAGCACTAACAGTTCATCGCTTCTGTAATAAATAACCAAAAAAGCCCCTTACAAATAAAGTAAAGGGCTTTTTTAAAAATGATGATTAAAACCAAAACCAATTAGTAATACCTGAGTTTTAATTCTACCCTCCTGTTCATGGCTCTGCCTTTGGCAGTTTTATTATCAGCAACAGGTTTTTTAGAACCATAACCGGTTGCATGCAACCGATCGGCACTAATACCACCTTTATCAACAAAGTATTGCATTACCGCATTGGCACGTTTATCACTTAAAGCCTGGTTTACAGCTTCACTACCTACGTTATCTGTATAACCTTCAATATCTAATTTTAAATTAGGATCATCTTGTAAAATTTTTACTAATTCACTTAATGGCTTGTAAGAATTAGCAATTAATTGTGAACTACCTGTTGAGAAAAAGATGTTTTTGGCAATGCTATTCACTCTCACAATTACCTCTTCTTTTACAACAGGGCAACCAAAGTTTTCTTTTACACCAAAAACATTGGGGCATTTATCTTCTTCATCATTAATGCCATCCCCATCCGAGTCTGGCACCGGGCAACCCTGATAACGTGCAACTCCTGCCACATTCGGGCATTTGTCTTCATCATCATTAATGCCATCACCATCTGTATCAGGAATGGGGCAACCATTATATTTGGGCAAACCCGGAACGGTAGGGCATTTATCGTTGTCATCATTAACGCCATCACCATCTGTATCAGGCACAGGACATCCATTGTATTTTGCAACACCGGGTACTGTGGGGCATTGGTCTTTATCATCAGTAATACCATCACCATCAGTATCTTTTGGTACTTCCTTTACAGGTGGTGGTGGCACAGCCAATTTTACCTGTTTTTTGCCGGGAGCAATGGGTGAGGCAAAACCTAAACTATATTGAAAGTTATAGTTGGTTAAATCAGATATTCCTAAATGATAGGAATATTGCAGATTAATAAAATTGCCTTCGCCCAAATTAAATTGCAAACCTGTTCCAACTGGAATATAGGCTCCAAAATAAGTTCCTGCATACATGGATGCACCAATTCCGGCAGATAAATAAGGCACCATAAAATACTTATCTGTTAATAATTTTAAATTTACACTGGCATCGGCTTCCAATAAAAATTTATCCTGAAATGGTACTTGTACGCCACTCTTGTATAGGAATGGATATTTTAAGAATGAACCTCCAATGCCCGCCATAAAATCTAAATGATCTGTTAAACCTTGAAAATACTGCACATTTAACCCCGGCAACATATCCTTCATTTTTGTCCATTGGCGATTCTCAAAAACAGTAGTAATTGAGCTGCTGCCGATTAAATCGGGGGTTTTAAAATCCTTGAGAAAGAAATTGATACTCAAAGAAGGCCTTTTTATCAGTTGTGTTGCTTCCTGGCCAAATACAGAAAGCATACTGCCAATACTGATTAAAAGTAGTAGGGTTTTCTTCATAATGTTAATTTTATTGTAGCAAAAATAAAGGGGTTATTCAGTTTTAATAAAATTATTGCAATTTTAATATTCAGTTAATATTAACATCCTCATTCCAACGTGTCTTTATTTACCTCTTCTACCCTTACTTTCACCAGCCCACGCTTCATAAATTGCAGTTTTCGGGCAGCAGTTCTGCTTAAATCAATCACCCTCCCTTTTTTGGCCATGTGCTTGCTCATTCTGTCATTAATCCGCACAATCACCGATTTATCATTTCGCAGGTTAGTTACCCTTACCCAGGTATTCAATTTAAAACTGTTGCTGGCTGCTGTCATATTTTTATTATCAAAACGCTCTCCGGTTGCGGTTTTGGTACCTGTTAAATTTAAACTGTAAAAACTGGCAATACCAGTTACCGTTTTGGGCTTTTTTACAGCAATGGAATCCATGCTATCCTGGCACTTTCCAATTACAGCAATGCTTAAAAAAAACAAAAAGTTAAGCAAAAAAATCTTCATTTGCTATTATTTAATTTAAAAAATTACCGCTGATTTATTATTATATATGAACATATCGGCCAGCGGTTACCTACTTTCATCCAATATGGAGTTAAGTATTGATTAACAAGATCTTATATACCATTATAAGCATCTTGCAATAAATAATTTCTATATACTGTATATTAGTGTTTATAAAAAAGTTGTTATTGCAACAAGTCAACTGAAAATGTGACATTTTAGCAGGATGATACCTGAAATTATTACAAACTATACTCCAAAGCCTATTATTTGTAAACTACATATACATATAGGATACCGGTTATATTGTATCTGCCTTTGGACAATATTAAGCTGTGCTCTTCATCCAAGTACTGTGCCAAAAAATGAAAATACAGCATTCATACCAGAAAATCTACACAATTTTAAACATTTTGATGCTGCATTTGATTGTTTGCATATGATAAACCTGAATGAATTTGTACCTAACATTTACATTGACTCGCGTTATGCCGGAAATGATAATTTTATGCATACACCTATGTATCTTTTCCATACGGCTATTGCCTATGCCAGAAAACCAGTAACTGAAGCTTTAAAAGCAGTACACAAGAAGCATTGAATGCAAAAGGATTATCCTTAAAAATTTGGGATGCCTACCGTCATTATGCAGTTACTGTGGCATTTTGGAAAAGGGTGCATGATGAACGATATGTAGCCAATCCTGCTAATGGCAGTGGAAATAACAGAGGTATTGCAGTAGATGTTACTTTGGTTCAATTACATAACGGTATGCCATTAGACATGGGTACTGATTTCGATAATTTTACGGATAATGCGCATGGTAATTTTAGTCAATTTCCATCGCAAATATTGGCGAGTCGAAAACTATTGCAGGATATAATGACAACACACGGGTTCAAGGCTTTGCCTACTAAGTGGTGGCATTTTAGTTGGACCAAATGCAGCAAATTTTCCTGTTCTGAAAATTCCTTTTAAAAAGATGAAAAAAATAGTACAATAATTTGTAGGAATGGAATTACTGAAGAAATTTTTGTGTTTTTTCAATCCTTGTAATATCCATACTACTTCTTATCTGAAGCTGAATATTCTGAATCCATTCGGCGCAGCCACGTTGGTATAAATGCTCATTAATGGCTTGTATTACCTGCATCACCGCATCATATTTTCCTTCAATTACAGTAGCAAAAGGCCCAACTTCATAATCAATACCCGATTGTTGAATAATGGCAATGGCTTCATCTACCCACTCATAGGGATGCTTATCCATTACAATTGGCACAATTTGAATGGAGGCATTTACAATAAATTGATGCATGATTTAAATTTTATATTTCAATAATACTTACAATAGCATTCAAAGAAATAGTTCCATAAACATGCAGAAACTGATCTTGAACAGTTGGAGATGCTTCGTATTTTAACGGAACATTTAATTGAAGGGTATCAATGGTTAATTGGAGTAAATGAGTTACACCGGCATAATACCGTTCTAGCACGCCGCCGGCAATTTGCTTATGTGAACAACAATGAAAAACCCTTTAGATTGCAAAGAAAGGGCGGGTATAATAGCCCAATTGCAGTGCAACTGCCCATTGTTGTTTTGTAGTGATATGATAAATTATTGGTGACATTATTCTAAAACACAATTTTCGCCATCAAATCCATTATTTCCAAACACGTTGTATCTCTTGATTCAGCATCATTAAATCGGCCAGCACCATTGCTGTTACAGCTTCTAATACTACCGGCACACGAAGTGCAATACACAAATCGTGACGGCCTTTTACAGAAAAAGGCTCAACAGTATTGGTTTCCCAATTCAATGATTCCTGCTCCTTGGGTGTAGAAGAAGTTGGTTTAACGGCTACCCTGAATATAAGCGGATTATGATTAGTGATACCTCCAACAACGCCTCCTGCATGATTTGTTTTTGTAGTGCCATCAGCAGCAACAATTGCATCATTATGCTCTGAACCTAACATTTTAGCCGCAGCAAAACCGGTTCCAAATTCAATACCGCGTACAGCAGGAATGGCAAAAACAGCATGCGCCAATAACGACTCAACCGAATCGAAAAAAGGTTCACCAAGGCCCATCGGCAATCCTGTTACAAAACACTCTACAATACCGCCTACGGAATCTTTCGCTGCTATTGCTTTTTCTAATCCTGCTTCGATAGATGGAAGGCCACCTATTTCTGTAACTGCAGCATTTATTGAAATATTTTTTAATATTTTTTTTGCAATTACACCCACTGCTACCAAAGCAACGGTTAAGCGACCACTAAAATGTCCACCACCTCTATAATCTTCAAACCCACCAAATTTTTGATGTGCCACAAAATCGGCATGACCGGGCCTGGGAATGGCACGTTGTTTGGCATAATCATCACTGCGGGTATTATTGTTTTCAAATAAAATAGTTAAAGGTGCACCGGTAGTACAATCGTTAAAAACCCCACTTTTAAAAATGGGTAAATCAGATTCCTGACGCGGTGTAGTACCTTTTTGCGCCCCACCTTTTCGCCTCTCAATATCTTCTAAAAAATCTTCCACCTTCAGTGGTAATCCTGCAGGGATTCCATCAACACAAACACCTACACTTTCGCCATGCGATTCGCCAAATATTTGTACCCTGAAAATTCTGCCAAATGTGTTCAAAGTTTGAAAATTTAATGGTTAATGATGTAAAGATACAACTGCACCCAATGCAGATATATGGTGATAAAAATCGGGATAAGATTTGTTGATGGCTTCAGCAGATTCTATCACTACAGGGCCATTTGTTTTTAAAGCAGCTAAAGCACAAGCCATTGCTATACGATGATCATGCCGGGACGAAACAGTTGCAGCATGCAATTCGGTTCCACCTTCTATCATCATAATATTATCTTGTAATTGAATGCGTATTCCCAATTTGGCAAACTCTTCTTGCAAAGTAAGTGCCCGGTTACTTTCTTTATGCGTAAGCCTTTCAGTACCCTCAATAACGGTAGTGCCTTTACAGTAAGCAGCCAGCGCTACCAATGGCGGAAATAAATCCGGACAATCTGTTGCATTAAAATGAAATGCCTGAAGGTTGCTTTTCTGAATGTGAATTTGATTGAGTTCAATAGAAATAAGGCAACCGGTATCTATCAGTGCCTGCAATATAGCTTTATCGGCCTGTGTTGAATGAATATCTAATCCTTTAACAGTAATATTTCCCGCTATTGCACCAGCCACCAATAAAAAAGCCGCCCCACTCCAATCGCCTTCCACTTCATATTCTACAATATTATTTTGTGAAGTAGCATGCCATGCTTTATCAAAATAAAAAGAAGTATACCCGTTATTCTTTGGTGTTTTTAAACCAAAGTGTTCCATTACTTTTAACGTTAAATCAATATAAGGTTTACTTTTTAAATTATTTACGAAAATGCTTACATCTTTAGCATCGGCAGCAGCATATGCCATTAATAAGCCCGTTAAAAACTGCGAGCTGAGGGTACCATCAATTGTAATATTAGCCGGTGTTAATGGGCCTGTGACCTGTATAGGTAACTTGCCCTGATTGGTTTGTACTTTTACATTTAACTGTGGTAATATTTCATCAAAAAAATTCATGGGGCGCTGTAATAAGCTGCCTTCACCGGTAATAGAAATGGCAGTAGTATTGAGAGCTATTAAAGGTGTAAACATTCTGATACCTAACCCACTTTCTCCACAATTCATTTGATGGGTGTTGGCATATATTCCTTTTGAAGCAATAATTAAACGGTTGCTTTCATTTTGAATAGTAGCCCCAAGCTGCTGAATTACCTGCAGTGCCGCTCTGTCATCATTTGAATAGCCAGGGTTCTTTATAATACTAGTACCCGTTCTCACTAATGCTGCAGCACAGGCTCTTTGCATAGAACTTTTAGAAGCAGGTGCCTGAAGAATGCCTTTTATTTCAGAAGGATGAATCGTTGCAATCATTGAATCAAATTAAACTAAATTATTTTATAAAATTTTTCAAGATCTTTCAATGGAATGGGTAAAATAATACCCTTTCCAATTTTTTCAATCAAAATATAGTGAACAAACTCTTGCTGCCGTTTTTTATCCATTTGCAGCATATTCATTACCTTTTTTGTATCAAATACAAAATGAGTAGGCAGACCATATTGGGTTAACAAGGCCGATATACGTTCGGGCTGTTTAAAACCCAATATTTGTTGAGATAAAATGGCTGCATAGTGAATACCAATTGCTACTGCATGACCATGTGAAAGGCCATATTGGTTTTCAATGGCATGACCGAGTGTATGCCCCAGATTGAGTAATTTTCTTTCCCCTTTTTCAAATTCATCGGCTTTTACAACCGACATTTTTAGCTGTACATTTTTTTGTATCAGCTCATTCAATTTTTGTTTGTTTTTCTTGAGTAATGCAGGTGATAATTTTTCTAAATTTCTGAACATGGCTGCATTTTTAATACAGGCATGTTTAATAATTTCTGCAAAACCGTTCTGCCATTCTGCATCAGGAAGAGTTTTTAGAAAATGTGTATCATACAATAAAAATGCAGGTTGACGAATGGTGCCCATTAAATTTTTGTACAATCCAATATCAATCCCATTTTTTCCACCGATAGAGGCATCTACCATTGCCAGTACAGTAGTTGGTACAAAACCAAAAGCCACACCACGCATATAAATGGCTGCAACAAAGCCAGTAATATCGGTAACAACGCCACCCCCTACACCAACCAATGTTGCTGTACGGTCGGCCTGCAACTGAATTAATTGTTCAATAATGTATTGAACTGTTGCTATGTTTTTGTGCGCCTCACCTGCAGGTATAACAATGGTTTTCCAACCTTTAAAATAGGTTGTATGTAATGGAAAGATATTGGTGTCGGTAATAATAAAAGTGTTTGCCGGCTTCAGCATTTGCTTCAATTGCCGGAATGATGCATCAAAATAAAAATCAGTATGTTGCTGATTGAATTGAACAGATTGATGCAGCATATATAATTAGTTTATTAAATGTAAAAAAATAAACAAGATGAGAATGTGTTTATTCATTAAAAATAGAACATATTACGCCAAAGGTGAACAACAAATATGGCTATTATACAAAACAGCCAATAACAATTGACGTTATTGGCTGCCATTAATTTAAGAATTCATGATTTTATTTTGATGGTTAATACTTTCCATGTGTACTGCATCAAAATAACGGGTAATAAATTCTTTGCTGAGGCCTAATTTTTCACCTTTTGCATAAGCTCTTTCTAATATTGCATTCCATCTGTTGGTTTGAAGAATGGTGATATTGTTTTCCTTTTTGTAAAGGCCAATTTTTTCGGCTGCTTTCATACGTTGACCCAGAATTTGCATCAGTTCATCATCCAGATGATTAATTTGTTGACGCAATTTTTCTAATGCTGCATGGTATTCTTCAGATGGTACATCTTCTTTTCTCCAGTTAATATTGCCAATCATTTCTCCCAACCGTTCGGGGGTTATTTGCTGTTTGGCATCACTCCATGCATTATCAGGATCAATATGGCTTTCAATAATTAAACCATCATAATCCAAATCAATAGCAGTTTGCGCAACATCCTGTAAAATATCGCGCCTGCCGGAGATATGAGAAGGATCATTAATCATTAACATGCCGGGATTTCTCCTTTTCATTTCAATAGCCAAATGCCACATGGGTGCATTTCTATATTCTGTATTACCATAAGAACTAAAACCACGATGTATTAATCCAATATTTTGAATACCGGCTTTGGCAATGCGTTCTACTGCCCCTGTCCATAATTCCAAATCGGGATTAATTGGATTTTTAATTAATACCGGAATGTCTATACCGCGCAATGCATCAGCAACTTCCTGTACACTAAAAGGATTAACGGTTGTACGTGCACCAATCCAGAGTATATCTACATCAAAATTAAGCGCATCTTCTACCTGTTTGGCAGTAGCTACTTCCACCGTGGTAAATAATCCGGTAATTTTTTTAGCTTGTAATAACCACGGCAATCCCTTTACGCCAATTCCTTCAAATTGCCCGGGTCGTGTACGGGGCTTCCAAATTCCAGCCCTTAACATATCTACCTTTCCCGTTGCCGCCAAACGGGTTGCGGTTTCTAATACCTGTTGTTCTGTTTCAGCGCTACATGGGCCACTAATGATGAGTGGGCGCTTTTGCCACACATCCATGATGTTTTTTGTTTGTTGGGTTGCCTGCTCCATCTTCATTCAAATTGTAAGTGATGATTAATTGGTTGTTACAGCAAAAAATAGAACAATTGTTGACCGCACTAATCTATTTATTTGCAAAAAATTTAGCGCTCATTGGCTTCATTCATTCTGATTTTGCGGCCGCGATAGTTTTTACCATCAATGGCTTTGATCATTTTAGCAGCAGATTTTTTTTCAATTTCAATCCAGCTGTTCATATCTCTTAAATCAATTCTGCCTAAAACATCTTTTTTCAAATCGCTCATATCTAAAATAAACTGAAGAAAACTGGCTTTATAAAAGCCATCTTTACTTCCCAGATTAATGAATAAGCGAGTGGTATCTGCACCAGACAAATTACTATGCCTGTCTGAAGCACCTCTTCTGCCATTTTCGCCATTACCGGTTACAGCATTGCGCCCTACTGATTCCCTTTTTTCTCGTTTAGCTTCTCTTAAGTTTAAATCTTCTGCGTTTTCATAATATTTAAGGAAACGGTCAAACTCTAATGCTGCAATTCGGGTTAAAACTTCTTCTTTTGTTATGTCGGCAAATTTTTCACGCAGCATGGGTAAATAGGATGCATACCTGTCGTTTGATACATCGGTTTGCAACAATTTATCCATGAAGGCATAAAATTGTTTACGGCAAACATCTTTACCGGTGGGTAACTCTAATTTATGGAAAGTTGTTTGTACCAATTTTTCAATTGAACGTATTTTGTATACTTCCTTTACATGTATTAAACTCATGCAAATACCTGTACTTCCTGCACGGCCGGTTCTACCACTACGGTGGGTATATACTTCAATATCATCAGGCAAATCGTAGTTAATAACATGGGTAATTTCTTTTACATCAATTCCCCTTGCTGCCACATCGGTGGCTACTAATAACTGCAATGCCTTTTCTCTGAATTCGCCCATTACTTTATCTCGTTGTTGCTGCGATAAATCGCCATGCAGTGCATCAATATCATATCCATCACGGGTTAATTTTTCAGAGATAGATTGTGCTTCGGCTTTTGTTCTGGTAAAAATGATACCGTAAATACCGGGATTAAAATCAATTAACCTTTTCAATGCTTCATATTTGTGATGTGCATTCACCACATAATACTGATGGTCAATATTTTTATTAGTGGTATTCACCTTACCCACAGTAATTTCAAAAGGCTCTTTCATGTAGCGTTTACTAACCTTTTTAATTTCGGGAGGCATGGTTGCACTAAACAACCAGGTAGATTCTCTTTTAGGAGTATTTTCCAGAATAAACTCAATATCATCTTTAAAGCCCATATTCAGCATTTCATCGGCTTCATCTAAAACCACATAACTGATTTGTTCCAGATTAATGGCTTTTCTTTCAATTAAATCGATTAAACGGCCGGGTGTTGCAACTACTATGTGCACACCTTTTTTCAGGTCGCGAATTTGCAAGCCAATGGAGGCGCCTCCATATACTGCCACTACCTGAATGTTTTGTTTAAATTTTTTAAACAATTGAATTTCGCTTACAATTTGCAGGCAAAGTTCTCTTGTAGGGCATACAACCAATGCCTGAGGGTATTTCTGATTTTCGTTAATTAACTGAAGTAAGGGCAATCCAAATGCTGCAGTTTTACCGGTTCCGGTTTGTGCCAATCCAATTAAATCTTTTGTTCCACTCAATAAAACCGGAATTGCTTTTTCCTGTATGGCAGTAGGATTCACGAATCCTAATGATTCAGTAGCCTTTACTAAATTTTCTTCTAATCCTAACGCTTCAAATGTTATCATGTATTCTTAAATTTTGTGCAAAGGTAGATTATATTATCTCCTTGCTTTGTTTTGTTTATGTAACCTGCACAATGCGCTATTTCATTTTTAAAGCGTTTTGTGCTTTCCGTTTTTATTGAAGAATGCGTTTTATTTTATTAGCATTCTCCATTAATTCTATTAAATAGGTATAATTTTCTTTTTCCAGACAGGCTTTAAATTTTCTCAATTGTACAATATGCTCATTCAGTACATCCAGTACATTTTCTCTGTTTTGCATAAATATGGGCCCCCACATAGCGGGATTACTTTTAGCCAACCGAACTGTACTTTCAAAACCACCACCGGCCAAATCAAAAATGGCATCTTCTTCTTTTTCTTTTTCCAACACAGTATTTGCCAATGCAAATGAGGTGATGTGTGAGATATGACTTACATAAGCCGCATGCACATCGTGTGCATTGGGAGTCATATACACCAAATGCATTCCTAATGCTTTGTACACCCCTTCCATTTTTTGCACAGCTAAACCATCTGACAATTCTTTTTCACATATAACACAGGACCGGCCTGCAAAAGCATCGTGTACAGCTGCCTCGGGGCCACTGTATTCTGTACCCCACATAGGATGTGTTGCCACCAGTCTGCGCCGCATGGGATGCTCTTGCACTGCTTTACAAAGTGCCATTTTGGTGGAGCCTGCATCGGCAACAATTTGTTGATCATTGATTTGATCTAAAATATCCACAACAACAGGAATGGTAACATCCACCGGGATGGCCACATAAATTAAATCGCTTTTTTGGATTGCCTCTTTTAAAGGAAGTGCCTCATCTATCAATCCTAATTGAAGCGCTTTTTGTTCACTTTCTCTGGTTCGGCTAACGCCAATAATATGTTTGGCCATACCCTTTTCTTTTAAGGCAATGGCAAAAGATCCGCTGATTAATCCAACACCTACTATCGTTACATTGTTAAACATGAGTTCATTTACTTAATTCGATGAATGGCTTCCATTAATTTTTCTTCTGTTGCACAAAGGCTTATCCGTACATATTGATTACCTGCTGTTCCAAAAATACCTCCCGGTGTAATAAAAACACCTGCGTTGTATAATACCGAATCGCTCATAGCAAAACCATCTTGTATAGTATTTGGAACTGAAGCCCAAACAAATAGCCCTACCTGATTGGTTTGATAAATACATTTTAATAAATCCAGTAATTCAAAAACTTTTTCCCGGCGTCTGGCATATACTTTATTCAATTCAATAAACCAGTCTTTACCTAATGAAAGTGCTTTTGCAGCGGCTAATTGTAATGGCAAAAACATGCCACTATCCATATTACTTTTAAAGCGCAATACTTCATCAATTCTTTCTTTCCTGCCACACAGCATTCCCACACGCCACCCGGCCATATTATGGCTTTTGCTTAATGAATTTAATTCTATCACTACATCTTTAGCCCCATTCACCTGTAGCATACTAACCGGATGTTCATTCAAAATAAAACTGTAGGGATTATCGTGAACAATTAAAATTTGATGCCGGTGTGCAAATGCTACCATTTTTTCAAATAAGGCCAAATGCCCGTTCTGACCTGTAGGCATATGCGGATAGTTTACAAACATTAACTTTACCTTCGACAAGTCTTCTTGCGCCAATGCGTTGAAATCTGGTGCCCAGTTTGTTTGTTCCTTCATTTCATAATTTCTGCAAATACCACCTGCTAACGTAACTGCACTGCTGTAGGTTGGATAACCAGGATTAGGAACCAAAACTTCATCTCCCGGGTTCAGATAGGTCATGCAAATATGCATTAACCCCTCTTTGCTGCCTATTAGTGGTAAAATTTCCGTCTCGGAATCTAAATCAACCTGATACCATACCTTATACCAGTCGGCAATTGCCTTTCGCAATACAAGTGCACCCTTATAAGATTGATAGCCATGCACATTGGGCAATGCAGCATTTTGTTGCAATGCAGTAATTACGTCGGGATGCGGAGGCATATCAGGACTGCCAATACCCAAATTAATAATTTGCTTCCCTTCGCGGTTCAAAGCATCTATTTCTCTGAGTTTACCAGAAAAATAATATTCTCCCACTCCTTGTAGTCTGTCTGCAATGGGTATCATATTAAATATTTCCGTTTTTATAAATACCGAAATTTTTAAACATATCGATATGAGGCTTCAAAAGCTTTAATACTTTATTCAATTCGTTTACATTTTCAAATTCCATGTCAGCATAAAAGCTGTACTTAAAATTAGTACCGGCAATAGGCATACTTTGCAGCTTACTTAAATTGATGCCATTATCGGCAATAATGGTGAGCACTTTAGCCAGACTTCCTTTTGTATGATCGGTTGCAAAGTGAACGGTTGCTTTGTTTGCATCGGCAGCCTCGGTTGCATC
The DNA here is from genome assembly GCF_019249625.1 of Hydrotalea lipotrueae. NCBI lineage: Bacteria > Pseudomonadati > Bacteroidota > Chitinophagia > Chitinophagales > Chitinophagaceae > Hydrotalea > Hydrotalea lipotrueae. The sequence goes on from NZ_JAESDL010000003.1 coordinate 24,678, forward strand.
CTCTGTACGTTCTACTACCAGGAAACGGGTGTAATTATTTTTCTGTGTTTGAATATTGGGGGCAATGATATCCAATTCATACAATTCTGCTGCCAATGAACTGGCAATAGCTGCAATCGCTTTTTTATGTTGTGTACTTAAAATCTGTGCGCTTAATGCAGTATCTTCCGTTTCAACCAATTTCCAGTTATGTTTTTCTAAAAACTCCAAACATTGCTGAATAGCCATGGGATGTGAATGCACTTCTTTAATATCTTCTATCCGAACACCCGGATCAACCATAAGGTGTTGCTTAACCGGCAAATACACTTCTCCAGTAATTTGCAGATTACCTTTCTGCAATAATCCGTAATTGGGTAATATGCTACCCACAATAGAATTTTCAATAGCCATTATACCACCATTACTTTCCTTTTTGGTGCCGGCTATTTTTACCAGATCTTTAAATGTAGCACATGCTATAATTTCTACATTTTTACCGAAGTATTCGATGGCAGCCATGTGATGAAAACTGCCTTCATAACCCTGAATTGCTATTTTTTTTTTCATAAAATAAAAAATCCCGGCTTTAGGCCGGGTGTTATATTGGTTGTTTTAAAATTAAACATTGGCAAATTACACCCGGCTACTATTGAATAAAGTAGTAATAAAAGAAAAAACAGAAACCGGTATTTGCTGTAATTTGTTTCATAATGCCTCAAAAATAAGGCATTCAAAAATCACCACAAAAAAAATTTTAAATATTTTTAAAAACTAACATGCTTTAGTTTTTAATTATTTATAATTTATATACTAATTATATTACATGAGGTACTGATATGAAATGATCTAAAAAAGGGTACAAATTGTTAAAAATATTGACTTTACCGAAAGAAAAAAGCCCTTCCGTGGAAACGGAACGGCCTCTAACGATTGCTTGCCATATGAAAAACTCTTCTATACTTTACTTCGACTGCAAGCCGCCTTTTGAAATAAGTATACTTGCTTATTGCAATTATTTTTTAGCAGCGCTATCTACTTTTGCAGCAGTAGTATCTACTTTTGCAGTAGCAGTATCTACTTTTGCAGTAGCAGTATCTACCTTAACGGCAGTTGTTGAATCAGTTTTTGCTTCATCAGATTTTGCATTGTTGCAGGCTGCCATAACACCGGCTACTGCTAAAACGGCTAATAATTTTTTCATTGTTGTGAGCTTTTTTTGTGAATGAATTTTCTATTAATACCACACTGCAATAAAAGGTAACCCTGCCACAAGATTTTTTTTGAAATAATATTTTAAGTAATTTTTGGGTTACTTTTACCCTCCTTCAAGTATTAAAAGTACATCGCGTGAAAGCTGAGTTTAACGAACAGGAATTACTGAAAGGTTTGGCAAGCAACGATACCAGAGCTATTGAAACCATATATAAAAAAAACTTTAATATGGTACAGTCTTTTATTCTTAATAACAATGGTACTTACGATGATGCCAGAGATATTTTTCAGGAAGCTATGATTGCGCTATATGAAAAAGCAAAAAGCGAATCATTTGTTTTAACCTCTAAAATTAACACGTATGTATATTCCATATGCAGGAGATTATGGCTTAAACGATTACAACAAATGGGCAGATTTGTTCAACAAATTGATGGCTTTGAAGAGACTGTTCAGGTGGAAGATGACCTTGAGATTCATGAAAAACGCAACGCCGAGTTTGCAATAATGGAAAGAGCACTCAATAGTTTAGGTGAACCCTGTAAAAGTTTATTGGAAGGCTATTATTTGAAAAAATTAGATATGCAGGAACTGGCCAAATCGTTTGGGTACACCAATGCAGATAATGCCAAAAACCAGAAGTATAAATGTTTAACCCGATTGAAAAAACTATTCTTTGCACAATATAATATTGGAGAATAAATACAATGGAAGACATTCTTTTAATACAAGCAATTGAGCGTTACTTAGACGGTACCATGTTACCTGCAGAGAAAGCTTATTTTGAGCAGTTGCGAAAAAACACGCCCGAAATTGACCAAATGGTGGTAGAGCATAGCATGTTTTTAGCACAAATGGATGCATTTGCCGATCGCCAGCAATTTAAACAGGCATTGCACCAAAGCCATCAAAAACTGATGGAAAAAGGTGAAATTAATGAAGGCTCGGCTATTCATACCAAAGGCAAAATTGTAATGTTATGGAACAGGTACAAAAAAGTTACAGCCATAGCTGCAAGCGTTGCCGGTGCCATTGCCATTATAACCAGTGCTATGTTTGCTTATTTTAGTCCGGCAGTGAATGTAAGCCAATTGCAACAGTTGAGTAAAGACATTGAGGTAATTAAACGCAACCAACAGGTGCAAGGCTCTTTAATTAACGAAGTAAAAAGTAAATTACCCGAAAATGCCCGTTTAATTAGTGGTGGTACGGGTTTTTTAATTGATACCAAAGGATATCTGGTTACCAATGCACACGTATTAAGAGGCTCAGGCGCTATTGTGGTAAATAATAAGGGACAGGAATTTACCGCCAGTATTGTTAACATAAACCCTGCCGTTGATTTGGCAATTTTAAAGATTAATGACAAAGATTATCAGCCATTAAAATATTTACCTTACAGCATTGCTAAAAAAACCGGCGATTTAGGAGAAGAAATTTTTACGCTGGGCTATCCCCGAAATGAAATTGTTTACACGCAGGGTTATTTAAGTGCAAAAACAGGTTTTGATGGAGATACTTTAAGTACACAAATTCAAATGAATTCTAATCCCGGTAATAGCGGAGGCCCGGTTTTAAACAAAAAAGGTGAAGTAATTGGTATTTTAAGTACACGCCAAACCCATGCCGATGGTATTACTTTTGCTATCAAAAGCAAAAATATTTACAGCTTAGTGAACCACTTAAACAACAATGATTCGGAAAAAAATATCACAAAAATTAAACTCCCCTTAAAATCATATATTGCCAATAACAACAGAGAAGAACAGGTGAAGAAAATGGAAGATTGTGTGTTTTTGGTGAAGGCTTATAATAACTAAGCAAAGTTTTATAACATTAAAAAAGCCACCTCATTAAATCGGGTGGCTTTTTCCTTTTCAAATAAAACCATTATTTCCATAAATATTCAGGATATACTCCGGTTTGTACCAATGCTTCAATGCTTTTTTTCACTTCCGGCGCATCTTCTTTATAAGTAACCCCAAACCATTGGGCAGATGTAGGCAATACTTTTACCACGCCTAAATTTCTTTTCACAAATTCATCAACCACTAAAGGAATAAAAAATTCTGATTTAATATTTTTGATATGCTTATCGAGAAATTCACCAAACAATTTTTCTGCCAGCGCAATAATGTTGGGATGAAAACCGAAGAAATTCATACTGACAAGGGTATTATCTGGCAAAGTACCATTCCCGTTTTCCTCTTCAAATATAATTTTTCCGGATGTATGATCTCTATAAATTTTTGTTCTTTCCCTGATATTCACCAATTGTTGTGCTTCATTTACAGAACAAACACCGCGGCTTACACTTCCATTGCCACTCAGTGTTTTCGATAATTCATAACCCATAATGGCATAAGTTGTTTCATTGCATTCCTGCTGCAAAAATTTAGCAGCTTTTTCAAAAGCTTCTCTTCCATAAAAATCATCTGCATTGATGATGGCAAATGGTTCAGTTATTTTCCCTTTACAGCATAATAATGCATGGGCTGTACCCCAGGGTTTTACCCTATCAGAAGGAACAGTGTGGCTTCCCACAAAATCATGTATGCGCTGGTACACATAATCTATTTCAATTTTACCATTTAAACGGGGCTCAAATTGTGCTTTAAAGGCATCCGCAAATTCTTCACGAATTATAAAAACTACTTTCGAAAACCCACTTCTAATGGCATCAAAAATAGAATATTCCATAATGGTTTCGCCACCGGGACCAAAAGCTTCTGTTTGTTTCATAGAACCATACCTGCTGGCCATACCTGCTGCTAGAATAACGAGTGTTGGTTGCATAATTGTAAATTTGAATCTTTGCGAAGCTAAAAGATAAGTTTAAAACATCCAATAGTTTTATTACAAACACATGCTGCATGTTTACATTACCTTTTGATAAAATGCCCTATTTGCAAGCCATTCCACTAACTTATGCAGCTGTTAATCAAAACATAACACTCGCTGTTTTGCGATTAGATGTTATTCATCCGGAAGTAAGTGGTAACAAATGGTTTAAATTACAATTTTATTTAAATGAAGCCATTCAGCAAAACGGCAGTCGCATTGCTACTTTTGGGGGTGCATATTCCAATCATATTTTAGCAACAGCTGTAGCCTGTAAAATGGCAGGCATGCCTTGTATTGGTTTTATAAGAGGTGAAGAAAAAATTACCCCTACACTGAAAGCTGCTGCCAATGCCGGTATGGAATTGCATTTTATAAGCAGAACAGATTATCGGAATAAAACCCTGCTACAGCAGCAATTTCATCAATCCGGTTATTATTGGGTGCAGGAAGGCGGTTATGGTGAACCGGGTGCAGCAGGTGCAGCAACCATACACCGGTTTATTCCTTCGCAAACCACCCATATTACCGGGGCTGTTGGCACAGGTACCATGCTGGCAGGATTGCTAAAGGGTGCAGTACCACACCAAACTATTTTAGGAATTCCCGTTTTAAAAGGCGCCGAAAATATACAGCAGGATATTGCACTATTGGTAAAAGAACCGGAAAAAATGAAACAAATGGTTTGGTTGAATACCTATCATTTTGGGGGCTATGCAAAACATAACAATCAGCTACTGCAACAAATGAATGAATGGTGGCAATTATACCGTTTACCTACCGATAAAGTTTATACAGCAAAACTCATGTGGGCTGTTTTCGATTTAATAGAAAAAAATTATTTTCCTTCAGGAAGTAATATTGTAGCTGTTCATAGTGGCGGTTTACAGGGTAATGCATCCTTGTTGCCGCATATTTTGAAGTTTTCATAACAGCATCACCATTATATTTGTCTGAATGAAACGTATTTATTTTCTTGCCTTTGTTTTTCTAGTTTGTGGTCAATTACCTGCACTTGCACAGCAAAACGATACCTTGCCCAATTTTTCGGTGCATGCGCTCACTAAAAATAAAAATCAAATCAGTTGGATCAACCCATATCCAGATTGCAATCAATTAGTTGTGCAGCGCTCTTATGATAGTTTAAAGTTTTTTACCAGTATTTTTTCGGCCCAATCACCAGAATTGGTGCAAAACGGATTTGTAGACAATCAGTTTACACCGGGAGTTACAGTGTATTATCGTATTTTTTATGTACAGCAGGGAGGTAAATATTTTTTTACTGCTTCCAAATCGGCGGATAATTTAAGAGTTATGGCAGATGCCCAAAAAAATAACCAGATTTTATTACCGGGTCAGCCTTTACAAAATAATGAAACGATTATCATGTTCCGCATCTTTAATAAAGAGCGTGATTCGTTGTTGTATATGCTGGAACCCAAAGATTACAGGCATTTTAAAGATTCTATTACTACAAAAACCAAAGACACATTAAGTATAGTAGCAGAGAATGAAATTATATTAAAAAGGTATATCCCCAAAATGGTGTGGAAGCCATCTATATTTGTTTTTACCAATAATAAAGGCTATGTAACCATTGCTTTACCCAATACAAAAATACATGATTACAGTGTAAAATTTTTTAATGACAAGAATGAATTTGTATTTCAGATGAATGGAATAAAAGATCCCTATCTGGTGGTAGATAAATCTAATTTTTTACATGCAGGCTGGTTTTATTTTGAATTGTATGAAGACCACCACCTGCAAGAAAAAAACAAGTTTTATATCGAAAAAGATTTTTAAACTGCCCATTCCACCTCAAACACCTTTGCAAAGTTTTCTTTTACGTGTTGTTTTACCTCATCCATGGGGATAAACATTCCCAACTCTTTTTGCAGCGAAGTAACCTGTTTATTTTGAATACCACAGGGTATAATATTGTTGAAATAATTTAAATCGGTATTGATGTTGAAAGCAAAACCGTGCATGGTAATCCACCTGCTGCATTTAATACCCATGGCACAAATTTTACGTTCAAAACCTTTTTTATCCGGATCAATCCAAACACCGGTTTCGCCCTTACTGCGGCTGCCTTTTATACCATAAATTGCCAATGTTTGAATGATGACTTCTTCCAAACTGCGCAGGTACCAGCCTAAATCGGTTTTAAATTTATCTAAATCAAGAATAGGATAACCAACAATTTGTTGCGGACCATGAAAAGTAATATCACCGCCTCTGTTAATATGAAAAAAATCAATACTTTTTCCCTTCATTTCAGCTTCTGAAATCAAAATATGTTCGCGTTTTCCGCTTTTACCCAATGTATAAACGGGTGTATGTTCAACAAAAAGCAAATAATTTTTGGTTTGTTTCCGGGTAGCCTCATTCGATTTTAAGGCTACATTGGCTGCAAGCAGTTGCTCCTGAAAATCCCATACACTTTTATAATCTTTTAAACCTAAATCTTCAAAATAAACCAACCGCTCCATAACTGTATAAATTAGAATTGAATATAAATTTCAGCAGCACTTTTCAAAGTATTTCTTCAAAGTAATTTGGCAAAGTTACAAAAGCAGGCCGGTGAAAATAATACAGTTTTATGGCCTGCACCTATATTTGCAATAATGAATATGGAATACATTCAAATACCTGCTGAAGAAAACAATGAAAACCTTTATGAACGCAAAGCGTTTTCAATTGATAAAAATCAGGAACCCATTCGTATTGACAAATGGTTACAAATGCGATTGGAAAATGCCACACGCAACAAAATTCAGAAAGGTATTGAAGCAGGTTTCTTAACTGTAAATGGAAAAATTGTAAAGAGCAATTACAGAATTAAACCCGGCGATGAAATTGTATTACTCAGTTTCAATAATCCTGAATATACCGAAGTTAAAGCTGAACCCATTCCTTTAAACATAGTATTTGAAGATGATGCCATTATGGTCATTAATAAAACAGCCAATATGGTGGTGCATCCGGGAATAGGTAATTATACCGGCACATTACTGAATGGTGTAAAATATCATTTACTGCAACAAAACGCTGCTTTAAATGAAGATGAATTGCCGCGTTATGGCCTGGTACATCGTATTGATAAAAATACAACCGGTTTAATTGTGTTGGCTAAAACTGCCGATGCAGCCGCACATTTGGCCAAACAATTTTTTCATCATACCGTTAAACGAAAATATGTGGCATTGGTGTGGGGAAATATAGAAGCAGATGAAGGTACCATTGATGCACATATTGCCCGGCACCAGCAATATAGAAAAATGTTTGCCGCATATCCCGATGGTGAAATTGGCAAGCATGCCATTACGCATTACCGTGTGTTGGAACGATTTAATTATGTAACATTAATTGAATGTGTGTTAGAAACCGGAAGAACCCACCAAATAAGGGTACATATGAAATATTTAGGCCATACCCTGTTTAATGATTTTGAATATGGTGGCGATAAAATTTTAAAGGGAACCATTTACACCCGTTACAAACAATTTGTTGAAAATTGTTTTACTGTTTGTAACAGATGTGCATTACACGCAAAAACGCTGGGCTTTGTGCATCCGGTTACGGGCAAAGAGGTATTATTTGAATCTGATTTACCGACCGATATGACACAGGTAATTGAAAAATGGAGAAACTATATTCAACACAAAAACATAACAGATTGACAGTTTACCGCTTCATCAGAAATTTGTTGAAACAATGCGTACTGCATGCTCCCATTGCACTCACAAAGAATGAACAAATAGATCGTCAAACCCATCGCGTTATAAAAAAAGTTTTACAAAATGAAGGCATTGGTGCAGATGTAGGTGCTCACAAAGGAAAAATTACAGCAATGATGGTAGCGGCATCACCCCGCCAACAACACTATGCTTTTGAGCCCATCCCACAATTGTTTAAACATTTAGAAAAAAAATTTAATGAAAAAGTAAAAGTGTATCCTTATGCATTAAGTAATAGTACAGGCATATCAACGTTTAATCTGGTTACAACCAATATGGCATACAGTAGTATACGAAAAAGGCCTTATGACCGGCCTGAATTAGATGACTACATACCTGTTAACTTAAATACGTTAGATGCAGTTATTCCTTCATCCATCCAAATACAGCTAATTAAAATAGATGTGGAAGGGGCAGAGTTTTTAGTATTAGAAGGAGCTATGCAAACCATACAACGCTGTAAGCCCATAGTTTTGTTTGAATTTGGCAAAACCGGTGCCGGTGTATATGGTATTCCTTCCAGAAAAATGTTTACCTTATTTAACCAAACACTGCGCTATAACATTTTTACTTTAAGCGGATGGCTACAGCAAAAAGAACCACTTACTTATGCCCAATTCAACCATTTTTTCATTCATGAAAAAGTTTATTTCTTTTTAGCGGCACCTCAACCGGATTAATCGCAAAGTTTTACAGGTATTCCTATATTTGTCGCTGAAAAAGTAGAAATCAATTATATGGAAACAGATATCAAAAGTAACTGGACCCTTTTAGAAATTGAAAATATATACCGCTCACCTTTATTGGAATTAATATTCAATGCAGCAACCCTGCATAAAAAATACAATAACACTGCAGAAGTACAGGTTTGTACTTTACTGAGTATTAAAACCGGAGGTTGTACCGAAGATTGTGCCTATTGCCCACAGGCAGCACGTTATAATACCGATGTAAATGTTCAGGCTTTAATGCAAAAAGAAGAAGTACTGGCTTATGCAAAAAAAGCAAAAGATGCAGGCAGTACCCGTTTTTGTATGGGTGCAGCCTGGCGTGAAGTACGCGATAACAGAGATTTTGACCGGGTATTGGAAATGGTAAAAGGCGTAAATGAAATGGGCATGGAAGTTTGCTGTACACTGGGTATGCTGACTGAAGATCAGGCAAAAAAATTAGCAGATGCCGGTTTATATGCCTACAACCATAATTTAGATACCAGTGAGGAACACTATCACGAAATCATTACTACCAGAACATACAACGACAGATTAAATACTTTAGAAAATGTAAGAAAAGCTGGTGTTACGGTTTGTTGCGGCGGTATTATTGGATTAGGCGAAACACATGAAGACAGAATAAAAATGCTACATACACTGGCAACAATGCCCCAACACCCGGAAAGTGTACCCATTAATGCACTGGTACCCATTGCCGGAACCCCTTTGGCACATAATAAAAAAGTAGATGTATGGGATATGGTGAGAATGATTGCCACAGCAAGAATTATTATGCCTGCAACCATGGTACGCCTGAGTGCCGGAAGAACCAGTATGACTATTGCAGAGCAAGCACTATGCTTTCTGGCAGGGGCCAACTCAATTTTTGCCGGAGATAAATTGTTAACCACTCCCAACCCCAGTTTTGAAGAAGACAATGCTATGTTTGAATTACTGGGCTTGGTACCAAGAGAATCTTTTAAAGAAGAAAAACAACATTTGAGTGAAATGGTATAGCGGTTCAACAATTCATTTATTCTAAAGGCCATCACCCTTCCAGTTAAAATTTAAACTAACCTGGTGAAACATGTTTTGCTGATAAAAACCGGTTGCATAACGAATGTGTATTTTTTTAAATAGCACACCTGCACCCAACGTAAATCCATTTAAACCATTGGCCGTAGTATAAGCATTTAAATCGTGGCGGCGTAAAAAATTATAGCCTGCTGTAACTTCTACTTTATGATCAATCAACAATTGTACAGAAGCAACCAAATGGGTTACCAATTGATTTATAAAATTAGCATTATTGCTTGTATTACTATAAGCTGCATTAAAAGCAGTATCATTATACAAGGTATTAAAGGTTTGCAAATGATGCGCAGTTAAGGAAAATTGCAAAGGTGCCTTTTCTAATCTTTTGGTAAAGCCCATTTGCACATCAAAAGGCAATTCTTCTCTTATGCCATTGGTATAAGTTTTTAATTGTGATCCCATATTTTTAACAACCAATCCGGCCTGAAAACCCCGAGCGGAATCATAATAATTTAATCCAATATCTATTGCTATTCCGCTGCTTTTATATTGGGCATACTGGCTATTCATGAATTTAAAAGTACTACCCACCCACCAATTGTTGTGATAAGCATGCGAAAATAGGAGCTGCGCCACATAATCTACAGGTTTGAATGTTCCGAAAACATTGCCGGAAGCATCTGTTTGAGTTAAAATGCCATAATCAAAATAATTAATACCAATGGCTACATTGGTTTTTGATTGATTCAAATACCATGCAGTGGTTAAGCTATAATTTTTAATACCTGCAATAAAATTATTGAAAGCAGTATTGAGTTGCTGTTGCATAGCAGGCCTTAGCAGAGCCGGATTTTGAAAAGCCATACCCACATCATTGCTAATATTGGAAATATTTACCCCTCCCAATGCAGACAATTGGGCTGTATTAGGCTGTGTAACAAAATTATATACAGTATTTCCACCCAATGTTTGGGCAAACAAACCCATACTGCATAATAGCAAAAAAAGAAGGAATTGTAGTTGTTTCATTAGCGCGGTCAAGATACTAAAACTTGTAATTGTTCCGGTAAAAGTTACCATTCAAACTAAATTTTCCCCTTTAAAAAAAGGAATGGGTAAGCTTTGCAGCAATAATTATATTTGTTGCCATGCAAAAATCAGTTTCAGAAACCCCCTTAATGCAACAGCATAATGCAATCAAGCAAAAATACCCTGATGCCATTCTGTTATTTCGGGTAGGCGATTTTTATGAAACTTTTGGTGCCGATGCTATTGTTGCATCATCCGTTTTAGGTATTACCCTAACCAAGAGAAATAATGGCGCTGCTGCTGCATCTGAGCTGGCCGGTTTCCCGCACCATGCCTTAGAAACATATTTACACAAATTAGTAAAAGCCGGCTATCGGGTGGCCATTTGCGACCAGTTAGAAGATCCAAAACAGGCCAAAGGCATTGTAAAAAGAGGTGTAACCGAATTGGTTACCCCGGGTATTGCCACCAATGATAAATTACTGGAACATAACAGCAATAATTTTTTAGCTGCTGTTCATTTTACAGAAACTATTACAGGAATTGCTTTTTTAGATATCTCAACCGGTGAGTTTTTTATTGCAGAAGGCAATATAGAATATGCTGATAAATTACTGCAAAGTTTAAAACCGGCAGAGGTAATCTTTCAACGCAACCACCAAAAACAATTCAAAGAATTATTTGGTAACAAGTTTTATACCTACACGCTAGAATCATGGATTTTTGATGAATTGTTTGCCAATGAAAGCTTGCTCAAGCATTTTCAATCGCATTCATTAAAAGGTTTTGGTATTGAGCATTTAAGAGCAGGCATTGTAGCAGCCGGTGCAATTCTGCATTATCTGAAAGAAACAGAACACCCCAACTTACAACATATAACTGCTATAAAACGTATAGAAAAAGATGATTTTTTATGGATGGACCGTTTCACCATACGCAACTTGGAATTATTGGGCAGTGGATATGGTGAAGGAAACGGACTATTACAAATTTTAGACAATACCGTAAGCCCAATGGGCGCCCGTTTATTGCAACGCTGGATGGTTTTTCCACTTAAAAATAAAATTGCGATTCAGGAAAGGTTAGATGCGGTTGCTTATTTAATTAAGGAACCTGAATTACGCAGCAAAACTGCCCATGCCATTAAGCAGTGTGGTGATATTGAACGCTTACTGAGTAAAATTCCCACAAAAAAAATTAATCCCCGCGAAGTATTGCAAATTGCCAAGGGATTACAGCAAACCGCTGCCATAAAAAGCGCATTTGCCAATTGTAACAATATTTATTTACAACGTTTATCTGATGCGTTAAACAATTGCAGCGTAATTACAGAAAAAATTATTAAAGAGCTAAAAGATCCACCCCCGGTTTCTGCACAGAAAGGAGATGTTATACAAGTTGGGGTGGATGCAAACTTAGATGAATTAAGAAAAATTGCTTCAGGAGGTAAATCATACTTACTCAATATCCAACAAAAAGAATCCGAAGCCACCGGAATAACATCATTGAAGATTAGTTTCAACAATGTATTTGGTTATTACCTGGAAGTTACCAACGCTCATAAAAATAAAGTACCCACACACTGGATAAGGAAGCAAACTTTAACCAATGCTGAGCGATACATCACGCCTGAGTTAAAAGAATATGAAGAAAAAATAATGGGTGCTGAAGAAAAAATTCTTGCACTAGAGTCCGGTCTATATGATGCACTGTTAACTGCGCTGCAAGATTATATTGCACCCATACAGGTAAATGGCAGTACGTTAGCCATTATGGATTGTTTAATTTGTTTCGCTGAAAATGCATTGAAATTTGAATACAGAAAACCTGAAATACACGATGGGTTAGCATTGCATTTAAAAGAAAGCCGGCATCCGGTCATTGAACGAAATATGCCTTCAGGTGAAGCATATATTGCTAATGATATTTCATTGGATCCTTTAACCCAGCAAATTATTATTTTAACCGGACCAAACATGAGTGGTAAAAGCGCCATATTACGTCAAACTGCCTTAATTACGCTCATGGCTCACATGGGCAGTTTTGTACCTGCTGCAAATGCCTCTATTCCATTAACCGATAAAATTTTTACCCGTGTTGGTGCCAGCGATAATTTAAGTGGAGGTGAATCTACTTTTATGGTAGAAATGAATGAAACAGCCAGCATTATTAACAACCTTTCGGAACGGAGTTTAATTTTATTAGATGAAATAGGAAGAGGCACCTCAACTTATGATGGTATTTCCATTGCATGGAGTATGGTAGAATACTTGCACGATTCGCCATTTACGCCAAAAACATTATTTGCTACCCATTACCACGAATTAAATGCACTGGAAAACCAATTGTTGCGGGTAAAAAATTTTCATATTACTAATAAAGAAACAAGTAATAAAGTTATTTTTCTGCGAAAACTGGCGCCGGGTGGCAGCACACATAGTTTTGGTATTCATGTTGCTAAAATGGCTGGCATGCCGCCTGAATTAATTGAACGGGCCAACCAAATTTTACTGCAATTGGAAGGAAAAGAATTACAACATCAACATAATGATGATGAACCTGATACAACAACACATTTGCCGAAAATAAAATCAGGAAAATTGATAAAAGCGCCACAAGTTCAGTTATCTATTTTTGATGCACATACCGAAACTTTTGAAAATATTCGTAAAATGCTGGCTGCCATTGATATTAACCGACTTACGCCGGTTGAGGCGCTGATGAAGTTGAACGAAATAAAAGATATGCTTCGCTAGTATTTGAAATACAGAGAGACGATCCTATTACTGATACGTCTCTCTGTTTCCTGTTACCCTGATTGTTTTTAAAAGGTTGTATTGGATTTTTGGTTTTTTAAAAGTATTGGATGCTGAATTATATTGGATATTAGATTCTAAAGTATTCCCCCTCCTTCATTTTTATGCACCTGGCATTAATACGGTATCAATTACATGTATTACTCCGTTACTTTGATTTACATCGGCAATAGTAACATAGCTTTTACCTCCTTTGGCATCGGTTAATACTAGTTTTTTACCTTCTATAGTAGCGGTTAATGTACCACCCTCTACTGTTTTTAAAGTTGCTTTACCATGGCCTTCTTTAATTAATTTCGCAATGTCTTTGGCATTGTATTTTCCTGCCACTACATGATAAGTCAAAATTTTAGTTAATAAAGCCTTGTTTTCCGGTTTTACCAAATTATCAACAGTTCCAGCTGGTAATTTATCGAAGGCTTCATTGGTGGGTGCAAAAACCGTAAACGGACCGGCACTTTGTAAAGTTTCAACCAATCCGGCGGCTTTAACTGCAGCTACCAGTGTGGTATGATCTTTTGAGTTTACTGCATTTTGCACAATGTTTTTACTGGGATACATTGGCGCTCCGCCAACTTCAACGGTTTTTTCTTTTTGAGCCATAGTTGCATTCATTACCAAAGCCGCTGTCATCATTAAAAAAATTCTTTTCATAGTGTTTTTTGTATTTGTTTTTAAATGTTTTGTACAATAGTTACGAGGGCGGAATCAATTCGGTTTTGTATTTCTGATTTTTTTTGTATCCCGGTATGCCAATAAGTAATTAAATTCAACCTTTAAACTTCATCTTAAACGATCTGCCATGTATCAATGGAGAATTAAACTCTCGATATTCATTAATTATTTCGTGTTTGCTATTTTATTAAATAGTGTAGGCACGGTTATCCTGCAAGTTCAAAATAATTATGGTGTAACACAAAGCGCTGCAGCCGTTTTGGAGCCCTTTAAAGATTTAAGTATTGCCATCGTTTCATTTATTATATCTTCTTTTATTACTAAAATAGGCTATAAAAAATCGATGCTCATTGCACTTGCATTTATTTCATTGGTGTGTTTTTCAATGCCTTATACCAATAGCTTTTTTGCCACCAAGCTTTTATTTGCGGCTATAGGTTCCAGTTTTGCATTAATTAAAATATCAGTGTACAGTACCATTGGATTAGTTACTCGCTCTGAAAAAGAACATATCAGCCTCATGAATTTTGTAGAATCATTTTTTATGGTGGGTATTTTAGCAGGCTATTTTATATTCAGCTATTTTGTAAACGATAAAGATCCACATTCTACCGCCTGGCTGAAAGTGTATGTTTGGTTGGGGGCCTGCACTACATTTGCTTTTATTTTATTATTGAGTGCACGACTCGATGAATCAAAAGCACAACAGCAAGTTCAGAAAATTTCATTAGCGAAAAGTGTTGGAGAAATGTTTCAATTAATTGTTTCTCCAATTGTACTTATTTTTATTGCCTGTGCATTTTTTTATGTATTAATTGAACAAAGTATTATGAGCTGGCTGCCCACTTTTAATAGCCAGGTTTTAAAATTACCAACCACACTAAGTATAGAAATGGCCAGCATTTTAGCCGGCTCTACTGCAGCGGGCCGCTTTTTAGCCGGCCTGGTACTAAAAAAATTAAATTGGTTTACAGCACTGTTTTTATGTTTGATTCTGGCAACCATTTTAGTGTTAGTGGCCATACCGTTAGCACAAAAAACAACGGGGCAACCCATTACCGGTTGGGCTACTGCTCCCATTGCAGCATTCATTTTCCCTATGATTGGATTATTAATTGCACCTATTTATCCGGCCATTAATTCAGTTATTTTAAGTACACTTTCGGTAGAAAAGCAAGGTGTTATGTCTGGATTAATTATTATTTTTTCCGCATTGGGCGGTACAACAGGCTCTTTAATTACCGGCAATATTTTTCAATATTATGGGGGTACTCAGGCATTCTACTTTTCATTGGTACCAATCACTATTTTGGCGCTTTGTTTGTTTATTTTCAGAAAATTACAACTCAAATACAAGCAACAACAGTCACAAGTGTAAACATTCAATCAATTTCATTTTATTCTATATGCAAACATTTGATAACTTATTAAATATTGAAGATTTTGGAGAATTATATGTTACCATCCAACAAAGTAATTTATTTTCTGATTCTAAATTTTTTGTAGATGCCATTCCTGTTGATTCCGTTGAACAAATTATTCATTCCTATCAGTCACAAAAAAATTCAACCAATTTTAATTTGTTATCGTTTATTAAAACGCATTTTAAACTGCCAAATGACAGTACACTTCATTATCATTCAGACAATAAAGATATTACTACCAATATTCAGGATTTATGGGAAGTATTAACCCAGCAACCCGGAGAAAAGGGTGGCACATTGATTCCACTACCCTACCCTTATATTATACCCGGCGGACGTTTCAGAGAAATTTACTATTGGGATAGCTATTTTACAATGCTTGGGTTAAGTGTGGATAGAAGATGGGATATCATTGAAAATATGATTAAAAATTTTTCCTATTTAATTAATACGTTCGGTCATATTCCCAATGGTAACAGAACCTATTATCTTAGCCGCTCACAACCGCCATTTTTTTGTTTAATGGTGGAATTACTGGCTGCAAAAAAAGGGACGCATATTTTATTGGATTATTTACCTGCAATTGAAAAAGAATATGCTTACTGGATGGATGGAGCTGACCAGTTATCTGAAATCCAATCAACTTACAGAAGGGTTGTTTTATTAGAAAATGGTGCTGTTTTAAACAGATACTGGGATGATGATGATACACCAAGGCCTGAAGCCTATAAGGAAGATACACACCTGGCTCAACAGGTAGCAGGGGCTACTGCTAATGAAATATACCGCCATATAAGAGCTGCAGCAGAATCGGGCTGGGATTTTTCGAGCCGGTGGTTTACTGATGCGCAAAACATGGCCACAATTGAAACCACCCATATTATTCCGGTTGATTTGAATTGTTTGCTTTTATTTATCGAAGAAACGCTTGCTAATATTTATAATGGTACTGGCCATACTAACAAAGCAAACTTATTTATCCAAAAAAGTACAAAACGCAAGGAAGCCATTCGGCAGTTTTGCTGGAATGAAGAGAAGGGTTTTTATTTTGATTACCAGTTTATTAAAAAGCAACAAAAAACAGTTTATTCACTGGCAGCATTGTATCCATTATTTTTTTCAATTACATCGAAAGAAGATGCAGCTAAAGTTGTAGCCATTACGGCTGAAAAATTTTTACAACAAGGCGGTGCCGTTACTACTACATTGCATTCAGGCCAGCAATGGGATGCACCGAATGGATGGGCACCTCTGCAATGGATAACTTATAAAGGTCTCAAAAATTATCAGGAAAATCATTTAGCCCATCAGTTAAAAGAGAACTGGCTTTTACTCAATGAAACAGTGTACAGAAATACAGGAAAATTAATGGAGAAGTACAATGTTGAAACATCCGGCATACATGCGGGTGGTGGTGAATATCCTACCCAAGATGGTTTTGGGTGGACCAACGGTATTTTTCTGGCCTTGAAAAATGATGATTAATTTTTTTGAAAAATATACGCAATGCAACAAACCAGCACTTTAAAGCAATTGGCTCAAATATTAAACATGAGTATTTCTACCGTTTCCAGAGCGTTAAAAAATCATCCGGATATTGCCGAAAAAACCAAACAAAAAGTAAGAGAATTGGCAGCATCTTTAGAATATGAACCTAATGCATATGCCATTCAATTGCGAACCAACGTTAGCAACGTACTGGGTATTATGATACCTACTATTACAAATTTTTTTTATGATACCTTTATTGCATCTGTTGAAGAAGAAGCAAGAAAGGCCGGCTATTCTTTATTAATTATGCAATCGGGCGAAAGCAGTGAAGTGGAACAAAACAATTTAAAATTGTTAAAAAAAAACAGGGTTTCGGGATTATTTGTATCGGTTACTAAAGAAAATAACGACATATCAGCATTTGAAAAATTAGAAGAACAGGACATACCGGTGGTGTATATTGATAGGGTTCCGCATCATGAAAACTGTAATAAAATTTGTTTGGCAGATACAGAAAGTGCAACCATAGCTGCACATGCACTTATTGAGCATCAGAAAAAAAATGTTCTGGCTTTATTTGGTTATCCGAACCTATCTATCACAGAAAAAAGATTGGAAGCATTCACACATACTTTTCAAACATTTGCTCCTGCTGCAATTGTAAATTGCCGGTTTCCTGATCAAACAAAAGCTGCTAAAAAAGAAACCTTACACTTTTTAAATTCCAAAAACATACCCGATGCTATTTTTTGTATGGGCGATCAAATTTTAATGGGTGCCATGCAGGCATTATATGAAAAAAAAATAAAAATTCCTGAACAAACTGCTGTTATCAGCATCAGTAATGGATTTATTCCTACTTTATTTCAACCCAATATCACATACATTGAAACCAGTGGGAAAAAATTAGGAAAATATGCTTTCAAAAGAATGATGGAATGTTTGCATGGTGATAAAACATTCAAAGAAATATTAGTTCCGTCTATTCTTGTTAGCGGTAACTCACTTTAATTTTTTATACAAATCAGGATAATCGCTGATTAAGCCGTTTACACCCATCTTTTTTAAACGCTGCATGGTTGAAAAATCATCCACCGTCCAGGGTATTAATGCAATACCCAAATCCCGGCATTGTTTTACCAGTAAAGGCGTAACCATACTATAATCGGGCGAATAAATGGCAGGGATAAATCCGAGTTGCTTTAACTGTGCCGCAAAATTCAATTGCATTGGGGGTTCTACCAATAAAGCAGTTTTAATTGCAGGATAATGCTGATGCAGGTATTGCAATGTTCTGATATCAAATGATTGAATAATAACTCTTGAAGCAATACCTTTCGCTTCAACTATATTCATAATTAAACGAACAAAAGTGGCAGGATCAGGATGGAAAATACCGTCGGTAGAATCGGTACTTTTTGTTTCAATGTTGTATTGAACCAGTGGTAAATGGTGTAAATGGGTATAGGCTTCTACTGTATCAATCACTACACTAAGTTTGGGCTTATGTACCGCAATTTTTTGCTGATTGGGAAATCGCGGATAAAATTTCGTACCCACATCATATTGCTGTGTTTCAGCATACGTCATCTGATAAATATTCAAAGTTTTTTCTTCTGCAGCTGTTACCGGTGTTCCATCATGATGTAAAGAAAATTCTTGATTAATATAAGGATCGTGACTAATTAGTACCTGACTATCTTTCGTAGTCACTGCATCCATTTCAAGTGTAGTTACCCCTAACTCAATTGCTTTTAAAAATGCAGGAATTGTATTTTCAGGCATCAACCCCCTGCAACCCCTATGGCCTTCTTTATCAAAAAAACCGGGTTGGGTGGCTTGTTGTATTTTAGCAGTGGTACAAGATATCATCAATAAAAATAAAATACTATATTTTTTCATTTGGCTGATTGAATTTTTATTTTCAACATTTCATTGGCCAAAGCCTGTTGTGTTGCATTACCGGTTTTTAAATGCCCCACAACAGACTGAAAACTTTCTTCATCTTTATTCTGACTGAGTTTAAACACATGGTTGCATTGTGTAACTTCTATTTCAAAAGCTACAATAGCTTTCATGTTTTCTTTTACATAATCAGCGGGCATCTTTTCAACATCTGCAGTACTGTTTGCTGTACCTTCAAAATAACGGGTTTGCCGTACTAATAATTGATACAATCCTGCATCATCTAAAAACCTGATGATTCCTGATGCATGTACCGCCATATAATTCCAGGTACTGGCCACTGCGGGCGGGCTGTACCAAGCTGCGCTAACATAACTTTCCGGCCCCTGAAAAATTGCCAATACCTTGTTATTTGCTTCATAAGCCAGTGTATGTAATTGATTGCGCATAACATGACCTGTAAGAAAAATAGTTTCACTTCTTTTTTCAATCAGTACAGGAATATGTGTTGCCACAGGCCAGCCCTCAGGCGAACATCCACATAAAGTAATGAAAGGATGTGCCTGCATAAATGCAAATACATCGTTGGGATAATTGGCTTTGAAATGTGGCAAATGATACATGTTCGCAATTTGGGGATTCAACCGATGTCCATTTCCAATGCCCGGTTCGTAATAAATTGAAACAGAGCCTATCCGTTTTCCAGGCTATCCTTTTTTTAAGATGGAACGGCTACCGGTTGGGTATTGATCATATTCGCATTCCGCATGGCAATATTCCTTACCGCAATATTGGTAATAGTTCTAAATGCTTCCTGCGAAATAACATCACCCCCCACCATTGCAGGAACACCGGTGTCTCCCCCCTCACGTATGCTTTGCACAATGGGAATTTGCCCCAAAAACGGCAACTCATACTCTTCAGCTAATTTTCTGCCTCCTTCTTTTCCAAAGAGATAATATTTATTTTCAGGCAATTCGGCAGGCGTAAAATACGCCATATTTTCAACCAACCCGATAATTGGAACATTAATTTGTGCCTGTCCAAACATGGCAATTCCTTTCTTGGCATCTGCCAATGCCACGGGTTGCGGTGTTGTTACAATTATCACTCCCGTTACAGGTACTGTTTGCATCAGCGTTAAATGAATATCGCCGGTACCGGGGGGCATATCTATAACCAGATAATCCAATTCACCCCAGTCAACTTCTGTTACAAACTGTTTTATGGCACTGCTGGCCATTGGGCCGCGCCATACCACCGCATTTTTTTCATCTACCAGCAACCCAATGCTCATTAATTTAATTTGATATTTTTCCAAAGGAACAATGACCCCTTTCCCATTTATTTCGCGCATCATGGGGCGTTGACCTCTTACACCAAACATAATAGGTACACTGGGCCCATAAATATCGGCATCCATTAAACCTACATGCGCACCACCCTCAGCCAATGCCAATGCCAGATTTGCAGCAACGGTACTTTTTCCAACTCCGCCTTTTCCGCTTACCACTGCAATAATATTTTTTACTCCGGTCAATAGTTGAAGAGCATCTTTTCTGTTGGTGGTAGTTTGGGCAGTAAAATTGATATTCACTTTTGCATTTTTATTGACCAGTGTATGAATGGCATTTTCACTGGCTTTTCCAATTGTTTCTTTCAACGGACAAGCCGGAGTGGTTAAAACAATAGTGAAGCTAACTTCATTATCATCGATAACAATATCTTTTACCATTTTCAATGTAACAAGATCTTTACCCAGATCGGGGTCCTGTACATTACTGAGTGCTTTTAAAATATCAGCTTCTGTCATCACGCAAGTTTTTGTTAAAAAATGTAAATTTTCGCAAAGTTAATCCCCATCCCCCTTACTTTGTTACGAAATTAGCAGTAATCAACATTTATAGAAAACCTTTGTTCTCATTGTGTACAACACCCTATTTTTGTGCCATACGATTGGTATGCACATGAATTGAATAGACAGAGATTTTACCCTAAATTGCAATTCAGTTTACAGAAAGTAGCAAAACATGATTTTATAAATCAACAAATGAAACAAATTCTACAATATTTTTTGCCTGCCATTGTTTTATTTCTGTTTGTGCCAAAACTTCAGGCACAAATCAGTAAAGCACCAAGAGATTCTGTGATTCAGTTATATGGTGTGGTAATGACTTCTGATAGTTTAAAGGCCATTCCATCTACCAGTGTTATTGTGGATGGCAAAGGCAGGGGTACTATTACCAATTATGATGGTATCTTCTCCATTGCTGTTTTAAAGGGCGATAAAATTACATTCTCATCAGTAGGTTATAAAGATAAAACTTACGAAATTCCCACACATTTATCTGATAACCAATATAGTTTAATTGTATTATTAGTTAGTGATACCAACTATTTGCCTGCTGCTATTTTAAAACCCAGGCCTACCCGCGAACAATTTGAAAGAGATTTTGTGAATACACAAATTCCCGATGATCAATATGAAATTGCACGGCAAAATACCGACGAATCGAAACGCAGGGCTCTGTTAGCTGCTTTACCTGCCGATGGCCGTGAAGCAGTAAATTATCAATTAAGGCAACAGGCTAACCGATACTACTACCAAGGTCAGTTACCTCCACAAAATATTTTTAACCCTCTGGCATGGGCCGATTTTATTAAAGCCTGGAAAAGAGGTGATTTTAAAAGCAAAAAGTCATCTTCCTCCAGTGGATATTAGTTAACTATTGTAACAATTTAGTTTAGTTAAATAATTTATTTATGGAATATGTTTCAATAATTGGTGCTGGCACTATGGGCAATGGCATTGCACATGTATTTGCACAAAATGGATTTAAAGTTGCTTTAATTGATGTACACCAACCTCAATTAGACAAAGCAATGGCTACCATTGCAAAAAACTTAGACCGGCAAGTTGGAAAAGGTATTCTTACAGAAGAAAAAAAAATTGAAACGCTCCAAAATATTGTTACACATAATACGATAGAAAAAGGGGTACAACAGGCAGCCCTTGTTGTTGAAGCAGCTACCGAAAATATAGACATTAAATTACAATTGTTTAAACAATTAGATGCCTTTGCACCTGCCAATGCCATTCTGGCTTCAAATACATCATCCATTTCCATTACAAAAATTGCTTCGGTAACCAAAAGGCCACAGCAGGTAATTGGAATGCATTTTATGAATCCGGTACCGGTAATGAAATTAGTTGAAATTATTAATGGGTATGATACGCTTCCTGATGTTAGTAATACCATTATTGCGTTGAGTACACAATTAGGAAAAATACCATGTGTTGTGAATGATTATCCAGGCTTTATTGCCAACAGAATTTTAATGCCGATGATAAATGAAGCCATTTACAGTTTATATGAAGGCGTTGCTGGTGTTGAAGCCATTGATACCATCATGAAATTGGGTATGGCCCATCCAATGGGGGCACTTCAACTGGCCGATTTTATTGGGTTAGATGTTTGCCTCAGTATTTTAGAGGTGCTGCATAAAGGGCTGGGTAATCCAAAGTATGCACCCTGTCCGTTATTGATCAACATGGTTACTGCAGGAAAATTAGGCGTAAAATCCGGAGAAGGATTTTATACTTATACTGCCGGCAATAAGGAATTGATTGTAAGTAACCGATTCAGGCATTAAATATTACAGTGCATCTAACCTGAGATCAATCACTTAAATTTACCACAACGGCAATTTTTCTTTTTTAAGTTTCAACTATCTGCATCATGTTTTTTGTGCTTTCCAAACTATTGTTCTTTTTACTTTCGCCCCTTACCTGGTGTGTTATTTTTGGGATAGCATATTATTTTTCAAAGTCAAAAAAAGTAAAAAAAGTCTTTAAAATATTGGGTATTGGCCTTTTCATTTTATTCAGTAATACTTATTTGTACAACAGTGCAGAAAGCCGATGGCAAACCAATCCTGCTCCATTTAATCAGCATGGCGAGGCAGCCATAGTATTGGGTGGATTAATTAGTTTTAATAAAAACCATGAAGGCTTTTTTAATGGTGCAGCCGAAAGGTACACTGCCGCTTTGCAGTTGTATAGCGTTGGCGCCATTCAAAAAATTATTGTAAGTGGAGGTGCAGGATTGTTGTTGGATACCGTTGATAAAGAAGCCAAATTTTTGCAACAACAGTTTTTGAAAGCTGCTGTTCCGGAAAATGATATTTTGGTAGAAAACCAATCACGCAATACTTACGAAAATGCATTGTATACCAAAAAACTGATAGAAGCCGATCATCTTAAACCACCCTTTTTATTAATAACATCTGCAGAACATATGCGCCGTGCATTTGCTGTTTTTCAGAAAGCAGGTATTCCTGTAATACCCTACCCCGTTCATTACAACGTTTTACCCAACCGAAAAAATAATTGGTATGATTTTATCATTCCAAATTTTTGTAACTTCTATAACTGGCAGGAACTATTCAAGGAAATGATTGGATTTGCTGTGTACCGCATTACCAATAAATTGTAACTATAACGCTTTTATTTCAACTGATCGTAAATCATTTAGTTTAAATAAAACTTCATTCAATCTTGACTTGGGTATTCCAATTTTCATATAACAAAACAACTGCGTATCCTGATAAGTAATAGAACAATTGTATTGTTTAATTATCATCATTATATCATTCATTGCGGTATAATTGAAATGCAAATCATACAACAAGGCTACAGGGCATTGAACCACCGGAACCATTTGCAAAGCAAGCGCTGCTGCAGATTTGTATGCATTGATCAATCCTGGAACGCCTAATAAAGTGCCGCCAAAATATCGAACCACAATAATTAATACATTGGTTAACTGCCTGCTGTCTATTTGCCCAAGAATTGGTCTTCCGGCAGTTCCGGAAGGTTCGCCATCATCACTCACTCTAAAATCTGTTTTATCCATTCCCAACCGGTAAGCAAAACAATGATGCACTGCTTTGGGATGTTCTTTTTTTAAATCAGACAAATATTGTTTTACCTGATCTTTTGAAGTTAAGGGATAAGCATAAGCCAGAAATTTACTGCCTCTGTCTTTATATTCTGCAAATGCTGGTTGTTGAATGGTGAAGAAAAAATCAGGTGTTTCATTCATATTCAGCAGGAATAAAATATTGAATAAAATCGTTTTGTAAATTTTCTGAACATTGTAATTGCGCTCCATGTAATTTGGGTGCGGGTAAGCCACGGTTCATCCACATTGTTGTATTGGTAATTACCCTTGCATCATCCCATAAACCGGCATCAATAAAACACTGCAACAAAGTTGTACCCCCTTCGACCAAAATGCTTTGAATGTTTTTTTCATAACAAGATTGCACAATAGCAGGGATTGCTGATATTGAATGCTTCCATTGTATGTATTCAACACTTCCTGTTGTACGGTTTATTTTTCGATTCCAAACAAGGGTAGGATTTCCATCTGATAAAATATGTAAGCGCTCAGGAAGCTCACAATCGGCATCAATCACCATTCGCAGAGGTTGCGCACCATTAGGCCAATACCGATTGTTTAAAAGTGGATTATCCTGTAAAGCTGTATTTTTTCCAATAAAAATGGCTGCCTCCTCACTCCGCCATTTGTGTACCAGTCGGTTGGTATAAGCGTTTGTTATGAACAAACGTTCTGTTGAATGATTCGCAATAAACGCATCGGCGGTTTGTGCCCATTTTAAAATAATATAGGGTCTTTTTTTTGTATGAAACGTAAAAAATCGTTTATTTAATTCTTTACACTCCTTTTCCAGAAGACCGGTAACTACTTCAACCCCTGCTGCTTTTAATTGATCAATACCCTTACCGTTTACTGCCTCAAAAGGATCAAGAGTACCAATAACTACCCGCGGTATTTTATGCTGTAAAATCAGCAAACTACATGGTGGTGTTTTACCAAAATGTGCACAGGGCTCCAATGAAACATATAAAGTAGATTTTGAAATGAGTTGCCGGTTCGCATCAGAAACGCTATTCATGCAATTCACTTCTGCATGCGGGCCACCAAATTGTTGATGATACCCCTCTCCAATTATTCTGTCATCATATACCAAAACAGCACCCACCATTGGGTTAGGTTGGGTGTACCCAACAGCCATTTTTGCCAATTGAATACAACGTTGCATATAAAACTGATCTCTTTCCATATTACACCTGCCAATTTTACAAAAGTAGCTGAATTGGTGCTATTTTGCAGTATGACTATAAAAACTGCATATCAACAACTACTATTGGCTTTGTTTGAATTGTACAATGACAGAGAAGCTGCAAACATTGCCGATATGGTCATTGAAGCAATAACCGGTTTCAATAAAATTAACCGGATCGTGCATCCGGAAATAACACTGAATCAGGTACAAAAGGCTATATTGCAACAATATTCAGATGAGCTGGCACAATATAAACCGGTTCAATATGTACTGAAAAAAGCCTGGTTTTTTGGTTTGCCATTTTTTGTAAATGAATCTGTATTAATTCCAAGGCCAGAAACAGAAGAACTGGTTGCATGGTTGCTGCAAGAAGCAAAGAATATAGAACTTCCTGTTTCAGTTTTAGACATTGGCTGTGGAAGTGGTTGTATACCCATTACTATAAAACATCAACGCCCCGATTTCAATGTAATCGGTGTTGACATTAGTGAAAAAGCTTTATCAGTTGCTAAGCAGAATGCAGTAACACATCAAACTAATATTAATTTTAAAACAATTGATATTTTAAATACCTACAACTGGTCATTATTGGATAGGTATGATTTTATTATCAGTAATCCACCCTATATTGGATGGTTAGAAAAAAAATCAATGGCAAAACAAGTGGTTGAATTTGAACCACATGAAGCCTTGTTTGTGCCGGATAATGATCCATTGCTATTTTATAAAACAATAGCCCAATTTTCAAAAAGCCATTTAAACCCGAATGGTTTGCTTTTTTTGGAAGTGAATGAAAATCTGGCACTTGAAACTGAAAAGGAATTACAGGTATTGGGCTATACAACTTTTTTAAGAAAAGATTTGCAGGGCAAAAACAGAATGCTACAGGCAAAGTATAATTTTTTAAATGAAAATAAATAGTATATTACTTCAAATTACAGCATGGAAAAAATTCTCACCACCGATAATATTTCTAAAAGCTACGGGCCTGTTAAAGCATTGAACAGTCTGACTTTTGAGGTTCCGAAAGAAGCTATTTTTGGTATATTGGGACCCAATGGAAGTGGCAAAACAACTACCCTCAGTATTTTATTGGATGTGTTAAAAGCAGACAGTGGACATTATAGTTGGTTCAACAATAGCACCAACAAGCATTACAGAAAAAGAATTGGCACTTTATTGGAAACGCCCAACTTTTATAATTATTTATCTGCATATGATAATTTAAAAATTACACAAGCCATCAGTAGCCGGGGTAATAAAACAGATATTGATGCTGTATTAGAAACTGTTCGGTTACAAAGCAGAAAGAACGATAAATTCAGCACATACAGTTTGGGTATGAAACAACGGTTGGCCATTGCAGCAGCATTATTAGGCAATCCGGAGGTATTGGTTTTAGATGAGCCCACGAATGGTTTAGACCCGGTTGGAATAGCAGAAATAAGAACATTGATAAAAGAATTGGGCCAACAGGGAAAAACAATTATTATGGCCAGCCATTTGTTAGATGAGGTAGAAAAGGTTTGTACCCATTTCTGCATTTTAAAACAGGGCAATTTATTGGTAAACGGGCCGGTAAAAGAAATTTTGAGTAATGAAGATGTTATCATTCTTCGTTCAAGAGATCTCAACCAATTAAAGCAGGTTTTATTATCCATCCCAGGATATACGCATTTAACAGAAGAAAAAGATTTTTGTCAAATGCACTGTTCCGCAAACGCTATTCTACCGGAGGATATTAATGCCCATTGTTACAACAAAGGTGTTATTTTATCGCATTTGGAAGTAAAGAAAAAAAGCTTGGAAGAAAAATTCTTTGAATTAACAGGAAATTAAAATTATATTTTAAAAATATTTATACTGCATCATGAAACAACTATTACAAATAGAATGGCTGAAAATAAAAAAATATCCTGCATTCTGGTGGATGCTGGGCATTGTAACTTTTACTTATCCGGCTATCAATCTACTATTCCACAACGTATACGAAAATATTACCTCCAGAAAAGATATGGCCGGTAATGCTGCAAGATTTTTATTAGGTAATCCTTTTGCTTTTCCCGATGCCTGGCATTCTGTTGCTTACTTTTCTTCCTGGTTTTTGCTGGTACCTGCTATTTTAATTATTATGCTCATCACCAACGAGTATCAATATAAAACGCACCGGCAAAATATTATTGACGGATGGATCCGGGATGAATTTATTACTGCTAAACTTTTAGATGTATTGATTGTAGCTGTACTTGTTACGGTAATGTATACTTTGGTAGCTGCATTTTTAGGATTTTATTATTCTGATGCGGTGGGTCAACACAGATGGAGTGAGGAGCTGTATTTTATTCCACTTTTTTTCTTAATGACATTTGCACAACTCAGTATTGCATTTTTTACAGGATTTATTATTAGAAAAGCATTTATTGCGTTGGGCATTTTCTTTTTTTATATGCTCGTTATTGAAAATATAATGAAAGCCTATTTCAGTTTCAAAAGCATACCCATTAATGCCTATTTACCGTTTGAATTATCAAACAGATTGGTACCCAGACCAAACTTTTTAGGAAAAATTGATGAAGCATCCAATCAGGCCTATTTACAAAGTTTATCAGATATTAATTTGCATATCTTGTATACACTAATTTTTACAGGCTTTATCTGGTGGCTTTGTTATAAAACTTTTAGGAAGGCAGATTTATAAATGTTATTATTCCGAAGCTTTCAATTGTTGTAAGGCATGCTCAATTTCCGGATATAAAAATGTAAACCCTGCTGTTCTTATTTTGGTATTGTTAACGGTAGTGCTTTTCAGTACTTCAATACTCATTTCGCCCATTATTATTTTTAAAAGGAATGATGGAACATAAACGGGTATAAACCATTTTCCACGTTGAATTTTGGCTAATGTCAGTGTCAATTTTCTGTTAGTAACTGGTTGATTGGCTACAGCATTATAAACGCCATTGAGCTGATTATTTTCGAGGGCATTCATAAAAAGCCGGCATAAATCGTCAATATGAATCCAGCTTATCATTTGGTTCCCGGATCCTAATATGGTAGCAATCCCCCCCCGTAATGGTTGTCTAAATGCCTGAAGTGCCCCGCCGGCATTACTTAAAACAATACCAATTCTATATTTAACCAATCGTATTCCTAAGTTTGAAACAGGTGTAATGCTTTCTTCCCAAAGCCTACAAGTTTCTCCTAAAAAATCCTTTGCTGGAGGTGTACTTTCAATAAAGCCGTTTATTTTGCTTTCATCGTTATCCGGACCATACCATCCAATGGCAGATGCACTTACAATTGTTTTTACTTTAAAATTATTCATAGTTTGCAATGAATCAACAAGCAGTGCACTGCTTTTGATTCTGCTTTCCTGTATTGCTAATTTTCTTTTAGCCGACCAGCGTTTATCTGCAACACCCGCACCGGCCAAATGCACAATGGCATCTGCTGAAGCCAGCGCTTCAACATCAATCAACTGATTTTCTACATCCCACTTTGCATAGGAAAGTGCCTTGTGATGACTATTTCCAGGCGGATTTCTACTCAGCACAATTACCTGATAACCATTGTTTAGCAACATAGCAGTTAAATGTTTTCCTACCATTCCTGTGCCACCTGTTATAACGACAGTTTTCATAAAAATGATTTACAATAGTAATTGAATGAATAAAGTTTTTATTTAAACAAGAAATATATCAATTGTTATCAAAAATAAACCCTTCGCTACGAAACGAAGGGTTATTTTTTATTCTACCAACTAAACCTAAAAATTAATCAGGTTTTTTACCATCTAAAAAACTATTCAGACTAGAAATCTGAGTTTTGTTCTTTTCATCTTTTTCAACTGTTATTTTACTATAAAAGTTTTCTACTGATGCCAATTGGTTATTTCCAAATAATTCCATTTTACGGCGCACATAAGCAGGCACTGTATCAAATTCATTATTCGGATCATTAGAATTCATGTTATAAGATAAATTTCTTAACCGATGTAAGCGCTCAGTAGCCCTGCGACGTTGTTCTTCTGCCTCATCCAAATCACTATTGTATTGAAACAAAGAAGGCTGCTCAACCTGTGTACGTTCGTGGTAATGGTGTTTTACTTCAGGTTCTTCTTTCTTTTCATTGGTATAAAACTGAAGTGGTAATTCTTCTTTTTTAGTTTCTTCTTTTATTTCAGCAGGCTGAACCGGTAAACTATTGCCGGTAACTTCCGGTATTTCCGGTTCTGCATAAATCTTAAAAGGTTTAGAGAGAATAGAAGGTGATTCAGCTTTCTCTGTTAATTTCATGCCTGCAATATTTTCCTCAATGGCACTAGGCAGTTCTGCCTCCATTTTTACTTCCTGCTGAGGAGTTACAGGAGCTGTTATTTCAGTACTCAATTCAAATTGCAAAATCTCAGTTTCACGCATATCTAACACAGCTTCTCTTTCCACAGGAGTATACAAGGAAAATTCAGCAGTATTATTTTCCGGTTCATTTTTAATATGTGGTGCAAATGGATCTGCAATAGCTTTATCATTTGCATCAGTAGTATTTGAAGCCGGTTGCACATCTGTATACTGATGTTCATCCAAACCCAGCGTCATTACAATTTTTTCAGGTTTGGGTGCTTCCATTTTAGGAGCAGCTTGTTTTTCAAATGGATTTTTATGCTCAAATCCGGTTGCAATCATGGTAATACCAATTTTTTTATCCAAAGTATTATCATAACCCATTCCGACAATAACATCTGTATTTTCTCCTGCCTGCAGGCGCAAGTAATTATTAATCACTTCAATTTCATCCATCGTGCATTCATGATCTCCTTCCGCGCTATTGATGTTGATTAAAATCCATTTGGCGCCTTTAATATCATTGTCATTTAATAAAGGCGAGTTTAATGCTTCTTCAATCGCTCTTTGTGCCCGGTCTTCACCTTCTACCTCAGCTTTTCCTAAAATAGCAACGCCTCCATTTTTCATAACAGTGCAAACATCTGCAAAGTCAACAATAATATGGCCGCGGCTATTAATAATATCTGTAATACATTTAGCAGCAGTTGCCAACACATTATCAGCTTTACTAAATGCTTCTTTCATTTTTAAATTTCCATATTGCATCCGTAATTTATCATTGCTAATTACAAGCAATGTGTCTACGTATGGTTTTAATTGCATAATACCTTCTTCCGCTTGAGCCATTCTTCGTGGGCCTTCAAAACCAAAAGGAGTGGTTACAATACCAACGGTTAAAATACCTAATTCTTTACATATTTGGGCAACAATGGGGCCACCTCCTGTTCCGGTTCCTCCACCCATACCGGCCGTTATAAATGCCATTTTGGTATTTACTTCTAAAATACTTTTAATTTCCTGCAACGATTCTTCTGTTGCTTTTTTTCCAACTTCAGGATTCGCACCTGCACCAAGACCCTGTGTTAAATGTGGGCCTAGTTGAATTTTATTGGGTACTTTACTTTGTTCAAGCGCTTTGGCATCGGTATTACATATAATAAAATCTACACCTTCAATGTTTTGTTCATGCATGAAGTTTACGGCATTACTACCTCCACCACCAACACCAAGCACTTTGATGATGGATGATTTTTGTTTGGGCAAATCGAAATGAATCATAACGTACGGTTTAATAGTTAGTAAGTAGAATAAACGGTATTTACAGGATAGTGGTAAAAAATTTATCTTATAATTTGATCTTCTTCTTCTTTAAACAATTCAATGATGCCATTTTTAAACTTATCCCAAAAACGTGCATTCAATTTGGGAGCAGTTCCAATTTTTTCAGTTGGTTGAACCATTGGCGTTTCTATAATTTTGGTTTGCTCTTTTAACTGATGTGGCACCTGAATATATTTAAATTGTTTTGAAAAATCTTTGGATTTTGATTCGTAATCATTATAACCTTTCAGAATTAACCCCAGGCAGGTTGCATACATGGGCTGTTTTAATTCTGCAATATGATTGGGTGCCAAATGCTCATTAGGATAACCAATTCGGGCATTTAAACCGGTAATATATTCGGTTAACTGAATTAAGTGTGTTAACTGAGAACCGCCACCGGTAAGAATAATACCTCCATTTAAAGCATTATTATCTAAACCAACCTGTTTTATATGGTAGGTTACAAAATCTAAAATTTCACTCATTCTTGCCTGTATAATTTGCGCCAGATTACGCATGCTGATTTCTTTTGCAGGCAAACCTTTTAATCCCGGTATGGTAATATAAGTATTGGCTTTGGCCTCATCGGCAATAGCACAACCGAATTGAACTTTTAATGCTTCAGCCTGTTGTTTTAATACACCAAGGCCCATCCGTATATCGTTGGTAATATTTTCACCACCAAACGGAATAACTGCTGTTTGTTTTAAAATACCTTCATAAAAAATTGCCAAATCGCTGGTTCCACCACCAATGTCTAAAATAGCAACTCCGGCTTCTAAATCAATCTCACTCATTACTGCACTGGCACTGGCCAAAGGCTGCAATACCAGATCTTTTGTATGAAGTCCACTTCTCAATACCGCTCTGTTAATATTTCTGATGGCATTTTTATCGCCGGTAATAATATGAAAATTAGCTCCGACTTTTACGCCATTGTATCCAACAGGGTCTTTTATATTTTGAATGTTATCTACCTTAAAATCCTGAGGAATTACATCAATAATTTCGTCTCCTGCAGGAATAAAAGTTTTCCGTTGATCGGCAATCAGTTGATCAATTTCTTTTTGCTGAATTTCAATTTCAGGATCCTGGCGTACAATATCACCTCTTGTTTGTAAACTTTTAATATGATAACCGGCAATTCCTACATACACATCTTCAATCAACAGTTCCGGATTACTTTTGGCACAATTTTCTAAAGCCTGTTGAATAGATTTGATTGCCTGATCAATATTCAGCACCTGGCCATGATGCACACCATTGCTGTTGGCTTTTCCAAAACCGAGTATTTCTAATTTACCTTGCTCATTTTTTCTGCCTGCTATCACAGCAATTTTGGTAGTGCCAATATCTAACCCTACAATAATTGGCGACTCGTTCATTCCAACTATTGCTTCGTTTTGAACAGATGATTGATTCATATTTGGCTTATCTTGTTGCATCATACTGATTTTGTTTTGTATAGGGTACTTTGAAAATGATGATATTTAATTTTGTTTTTTCATGACTGCTTTGGGCGCTTTTTTATTCTTATTTGAATTCGTTTTTAAACCCAACTTCTGATTATCTGATAACGTGTGATTGTTTATTTTATTTTGTTTAAAATTTATTTGTTTTTGCACCTTTTGCTGCTCTTTTTCTACAGGTAGGTTATTCGTTTTATTCACACTATTTTGTACAGGTAAATTATGCTGAACAACTGCAGTATCAGACATCCATGATATAGCAGCGTCTTGTTTGGCTTTTGCAGAATCAAGGCCATTATTTTTATATTCACTTTTAACAGCTACAACCTGATTGTTAAATCGAAGATCAATTGTTTTATAAGCATTCATGCTTGTACGGGTAAATATCTGTTGATAAAAAGCATAAAGATTATTAAACTTTTTTTCCAGACTATCAGCTGTACCAAAATTGATTAAATGACTGCCAACCGTAGGCACCAGTTCAAATTCAGCATTTGATTGTATGTTGATTTGTTCAATTTGTGCCATCCAAAAACTATCGGCTTGTATAAAAGATGCCATCCGAACCATTTGCCGTAACAGCAAACTATCTGGTTTAGAAATTTTAGCTGACATACTGCCGGGATAACCAGTAAACACCGGTACACGAACCGCAAACTTATCACTTTGTGGTAAACGCATTGCTGCACTATCTATATAAAATGCATCTTCATTATTACCCAATACCATTGCAACAGGAGTTCGTTCTTTAATTTTTACGTGTAAAATATTTTTATTATCAAAATACAAGGCTGCATTTTTAACCCATGCATTCTTTTCAACCAGCATTTCAAAACTTTTTAAATAAATACTTTGGAGCGAATGCTGTGTAATTTTTCCATTCGTATTCAATAACGCTATAACATCTTTTTCATCTATAAAAGCATCCTCAAAATTTTTATCTAATTCAACACTTACGCCACTACACACCTGCTGGTTTTGCCTTTTAATGGCAGCTGACAATAAAACAATCATACCCACACCAAAAATTATCCAAAACAGATTGGCAATGCCTTTTCTGCTGAATAATTGTTTGAAACGAATATGAGTAAGTACGGCCATTTTTATTCTATTAGTTTTTCTTTTAAAGGTTCTATCATTTTATCAATATCTCCTGCACCGGCTGTTATCAGTAGCTCGGGCCGGTTCGTTGCTACCCAATGTATTAGTTCATCTTTCGATAGTAATAACACATTCGCACTATTCATTTTTTCTGTCAACAATGCAGCATCAACGCCAGGAATGGGTAATTCTCGTGCCGGATAAATTGGCAGTAGAATTACCTGATCTGCATTTTGTAAACTTTTTGCAAAAGCATCCGCAAAATCTTTTGTTCTACTGTATAAGTGTGGTTGAAAAACCAAGACCATTTTTTTATTTGGATAAAGACTGCGTACACCATGAATGAGTGCATCCAATTCAGCAGGATGATGTGCATAATCATCTATAAAAACATGTTGAGCTGTTTTTAAAATGAATTCAAATCTTCTTTTAACTCCTTTAAATGTGCTTATGCTTTCTTTGATTAAATGGTCGGCAATACCTAATTGTTTGGCTACGAGAATAGCAGCCAGGGCATTTTCAACATTATGCAAACCACCCATATTTAATTGAACGGATGTTAATTGCCAGTATTTTGCCTGAACCGTAAATACATAACCACCCTCCTGAATTTGAATTTGTGAAGCATGCACATCGGCGTCGGGAGTTGATAAAGCATAATTGTAGTGCACTACTGTTTTATTTAATTTGTCTGCACATGGTATTGTAGAATGATAAATTAAAGTTCCATCTTTTTTAATTTTTTTGGTAAAAGCAATAAAAGCCTCTTCTACTGCTTCAGCTGTACCATAAATATCTAAATGGTCTGGATCAATTGCAGTAACAATAGCAATATTGGGCAAAAGTTTTAAAAAGCTTCTATCATATTCATCGGCCTCTACCACTACTACATTATTTTCACTGCTCCAGAAATTAGATTGATAGTTAGTAGAAATACCACCTAAAAATGCATTACAACCATAGCCTGAATGTCTGAGAATGTGCGCAATCATGGTACTGGTAGTAGTTTTACCATGGGTACCACTAATACAAATATTAAAAGAATGAAGGGTAATCCATTGCAGCACATCGCTCCGTTTTACAATCAAATATTTTTTTTCGGCACAAAACACTAATTCTTTATTGTCTGCAGGTATTGCAGGTGTATATACCACCACATCTGTTTCAGCAGGAATAAGTTTGGTGTTTTCTTGATAATGTACAGCAATACCTTCAAGTTCTAATTGTTTCGTCAATGCGGTTTCGGTTCTGTCGTATCCACTTACATGTGCACCTTTAGCATGAAAATATCTTGCCAAAGCGCTCATGCCAATGCCGCCAATGCCAATAAAATAAACAGTCTGTATGTTTTTTAATTCAATCATTGAATCGTTTCTAAAATTTTTTCAGCAATCATATCTGCGGCATTCAACTTAGCCAGTGATGCAATATTTTTACTCAGTGTTTCCTGCAACGCCACATTTTGAATTAAATCAAGAATAGCAGGCACTAAGCCAGTATCAGCCTCATTGTCTTTTACCAAACGTGCAGCATTTTTTTGAACCAGATATTGTGCGTTAACGGTTTGATGATCTTCGGCTGCATATGGATAAGGTACAAATACAACAGGTTTCTTCACTACACACAACTCAGCAACAGACAGGGCTCCTGCTCTTGAAACCACCACATCGACAGCAGCATAAGCCATATTCATTTTTTCAATAAAAGCTTGAATACAAAATGAATTTGTTCCTTCTGACAAATGCTTATATTGTTGATAGGTATGTTGCCCGGTTTGCCAAATTAGCTGTAATCCATTGTCGGAAAACGATGCAATATTTTTTGCGATTGCATCATTAATACTTTTGGCACCAAGGCTTCCACCCAGAATTAAAATTGTTTTTTTGTTGTTCAATAACCCAAAATATTCCAGCGATTCATATTTTGAAATTTTGTTATTTATTATTTCCTCACGTACAGGATTACCTGAAATAATAATTTTTTCTTGAGGAAAATATTTTTGCATGTCCTCAAAAGCAACAAATACGTATTGTACTTTTTTTGCCAGAAGCTGATTAGATTTACCGGCTAAGGAATTACTTTCATGTATAAATGTTGGAATACCCTTACGCTGTGCTGTTCGCAATACCGGAAAACTGGAGTATCCACCTACACCAATCACAGCATCAGGTTTAAAATTGTTCAGTATTTGATTCACTTGCCAAAAACTTTTAATCAATTTAAAGGGCAAGGAAAAGTTTTTAAAGAGATTGGCTCTGTTATATCCGGCAATATCAATTCCATTAATTTTATAACCCGCCTGTGGTATTTTTTCCATTTCCATTTTTCCCTTCGCACCAACAAACAATAACGAAACAGCAGCTTTTTTTTCAAGTGCTTTTGCTATGGCCAATGCCGGAAAAATATGTCCGCCGGTTCCTCCTCCGGCAATCAAAATTTTAAGCATTCGTTATTAATTGTTGTATCATAATATTATACAATTTAGAATCAAGCGTTTTGTAATGGTACCTGAACTAACTTTTCATCTATATTTTGTTTCTCGTCTTCATTGGTTTTACCTTCTAACTGTTCAACATTTCTTGCTACACTTAGAATAATACCTATCGATGCGCAAGTAAATAAGAAAGAGCTTCCGCCCATACTAATTAAGGGTAGTGTAACGCCGGTAACGGGTACCATATTTACATTCACTGCCATATTTGCCATGGCCTGTATAACAAGGGTAAAGCTGAGTGCCAGCGCTAAAAATGCACCAAATGCATAAGGGCATCTTCTGAAAATACTGATACATCTGAATAAAAAAAGTAAGTAAATAAAAATAACAAACCCGCCTCCTAACAAGCCATACTCTTCAATAATGATGGCATAAATAAAATCATTATAAGCCTGCGGCAAATAATTCCGTTGTCTGCTATTACCAGGACCTAATCCCAATAAAACACCTCCATTGGCAATGGCAATTTTAGCCTGCTGTACCTGATAAGGTACTTCTGCATTGTTGGAATAAATAAAATCCTGTACCCTTTTTACCCAGGTAGATAACCGACCAAATGAATTGAGTTTTTCTATATTTTCTGTTTTATAGTTATTGCCGGGTTTTACCGGTTTGTAAGTAGTAATAGCAATGGTAATAATGATCATAACCGGAATGGAAGCCACCATCAATAATAAAAGAATGTGTTTAATACTTACACGGCCAATAAACATGAGTAATAAAGAAGTGGCACCTGTTAATAATGCATTTGACAAATTAGCAGGCATAATGAAAGCACAAACCAGAATAACCGGAATAACAATGGGGATAAACCCTTCTTTAAAATCTTTGATTACCCGTTGTTTTTTACTTAGCATTTTAGATAAATACATAAACAAAGCCAGCTTGGCAAAATCACTGGTTTGAAAAGTCATGTTAATAATGGGCAGTCTAATCCATCTGCTTCCATCATTAATTCGGGTACCAAATAATAAAGTATATAACAATAATGGAATGGAAACCAGAAACAATATTGTTGCTACTCTTGAAAAAATGGTATAATTAACTCTGTGCAAGAAATAAATAATCAGCATACCCATTACCATAAAAGCCAGTTGCTTAAATAAATAAATCTCATTATTGCCTTTATTCATTTTATAAGCAAGTGAACCGGTTGCACTATATACCACAAGTACTGATATTAAAGTCAGTAAAATAACGATACCCCATATGTATTTATCACCTCTTGTTTTTTGCAAGAGTTGTCCCTTCATACCTTCTATTGAAGATATTTGTGTAAAAAGTGTATCGCTATTTGCCTGACTCATTTTTTATAAATCTTTTACAGCAACTTTAAATTGATTACCCCTGTCTTCAAAATTTTTAAACAGGTCGAAGCTGGCACAGGCAGGGCTTAATAAGACAACATCACCCTTTGTTGCTAATTTAAAAGATTGTTCTACTGCATCTTTTGCGGAAGCTGTTTCGATGATTACCGGAACAACATTTTTAAAAGCAGTAACAATTTTTTTATTGTCGGTACCCATGCAAACAATTGCTTTTACCTTTTCTCTCACCAGGTCGGTAATCAGGCTATAATCGTTTCCTTTATCAATACCGCCCAGTATAAGAATAGTAGGCTTGTTCATACTCTCCAAAGCAAACCAGGTACTGTTTACATTGGTTGCCTTACTATCATTAATAAATTCAACACCGCGAACGGTTGCTACAAACTCCATTCGATGCGCAAGGCTTTGAAAATCATTCACCGCCTCTCTAATTTTTTCTTTTCTGATTCCTACTGTTGTTGCAGCAATACATGCAGCCATTGTGTTGTAAGTGTTATGCTTTCCTTTTAAAGCAAAATCATAAATGCTCATGCTTACGCGTTCTTCCTGAATGCGTAACATCATTTGATCTCCTTTTAGGTAAGCTCCGTTTTTAATTTCGTGTTTCATAGAGAATGATAAGGGGTTAGTATGAGTGATTGAAATTTTGTTTAATTCTTTTTTAATAACATCGTCATCATCGCAATAAATAAAATAATCATCGGTAGTTTGATTTTCAATAATCCTAAACTTACTGTTGACGTAGTTTTGAAAATTATATTCATATCTGTCTAAATGATCTTCTGTAATATTGAGCAGTACAGCAACATGTGGCTTAAAGGCAATAATATCATCTAATTGAAAAGAACTGATTTCGGCAACATACCATTGCTTAGGAGCTAATGCAACCTGTTTCGCAAATGAAATACCAATATTACCTACCATTGCACAATCCATTCCTGCCTTATCCAGAATATGATACATTAATGCTGTGGTAGTACTTTTGCCATTACTACCGGTTATTGCAATGATCTTGCTTTCGCCACAATACCGGTATGCCAATTCCACTTCACTGATAATGGGTATGCCTTTTTGTTTAACTTTTTTTATTATTTCATTTTTATCGGCTATTCCCGGACTTTTTACAACAATAGCTGCTTCCTCTATTTTATGAATTGAATGTAATTGCTCTTCAAACTCAATTCCAAATTGTTGCAACTCGAGTTTGTATTTTTCAGCAATTGTATTACCATCAGATACAAAGACTGAAAACCCTTTCTGCTTTGCAAGAATAGCAGCACCAACACCACTTTCGCCAGCACCTAATACTACTAACTTTCGATTAGCAGGGTTTTTAAAATCAATATGTTTAAATATATCTGGATGCATGGTATGATACTATCTAATTTTTAAGGTTACAATTGACAACAGCACACAAAAGATGGTTATAATCCAAAATCGTACAGCAATTTTACTTTCATGAAAACCTTTTTTCTGATAATGATGATGCAAAGGACTCATGAGAAAAATTCGCCTGCCTTCGCCAAACTTTTTCTTGGTGTATTTAAAATAAGCCACCTGAATAATTACACTTAATTCTTCAATTAAAAACACACCACAAAATATTGGTATCAATAATTCTTTCCGAACAATAATTGCCAATGAGGCAATAATTCCTCCTAACGCAAGGCTGCCGGTATCGCCCATGAAAACTTCTGCAGGATATGCATTGTACCATAAAAATCCAATACAGGCGCCAACAAATGCACCAACAAAAATGGAGAGTTCGCCCAAATTGGGGATATACATGATATTTAAATATTCAGCAAACTTTAAATTACCACTCACATAAACGAATATGCCCAATCCTGCACCAATAATGGCACTTACACCTGCTGCCAGTCCATCTAAACCGTCTGTTATATTTGCACCGTTCGAAACAGCAGCAATGATGAATGTTACAATTAATATATAAATAATCCAGGTATAAGCCTCGGCTCTGTTCCCCATCCAACTAATTAATTTACTATAATTAAATTCATGATTTTTGGTAAATGGAATGGTGGTGATGGGTGTTTTTACTTCAACAAATCTTCTGCTCTCGCCTTCAATATTTTTGGTAACAACATTAGAGCCTCTTGCTACAATTTCACCGGGATGCAACGATTTATTTACTTCTTTCGTAATAATTTCTCGTTCAACCGTTACATTACTATTAAAATATAAAGTGGCGCCAATAATAATACCCAAGCCAACCTGCCCAATAATTTTACTGACTCCGGCCAAACCATCACTGTTTTTCTTTTTGTATTGTTCACCCCGTTTACCTGCCAGCCTTCTTGCTTTAATTTTAAAATAATCATCTAAAAAACCAATTATTCCAAGCCATACTGTACAAAGCAACATGAGGCGTATGTAAACCTTACTTAAATCCGCAAATAATAAAGTTGGAATTATAATCGCCAATAAAATAATTATACCCCCCATAGTAGGAGTTCCCTTTTTCTGTTGCTCTCCTGCCAAACCCAAATCACGCACCGTTTCACCAATTTGTTTATCCTTCAAAAAAATAATTATCCTTTTACCATAAACTGTAGTAATAATTAACGATAATAATATAGCCATAGCTGCCCTGAAGGTGAGGTATTGAAATACACCTGCCCCCATTATGTTGAAGTGTTGTTTAAGCCAGCTAAATAATTCGTATAACATAGTTTATATTATTATCTATCATTTATAAATTCATTCAAACTTTGCAAACATTTCCCGCAATACTTGTTTATCATCGAATGGATATTTCACTCCGTTTATTTCCTGATATTTTTCGTGACCCTTTCCTGCTACAAGTATAATATCACCGGTATTTGCCATTTTAACGGCTTTTTCTATAGCCTGCCTTCTGTCGGGTATCGCAACATATTTTTTCTTTGCTGCAGTAGTCAATCCATTTTCCATATCAGCAAGAATATCCATTGGATTTTCGCTTCTGGGATTGTCGCTTGTAAAAATGGCCTTATTGCTTAAATCACATGCAACCTGCGCCATAATGGGTCTTTTGGTTTTATCCCTATCACCACCGCAACCCACTACAGTTATGATTTGCTGAAAATTTTTTTTTAATTTTATCAGTG
This sequence comes from Hydrotalea lipotrueae, assembly GCF_019249625.1. Lineage (NCBI taxonomy): Bacteria > Pseudomonadati > Bacteroidota > Chitinophagia > Chitinophagales > Chitinophagaceae > Hydrotalea > Hydrotalea lipotrueae. Next base: position 64,865 of record NZ_JAESDL010000003.1, read on the forward strand.
TAGTTAATACATTTTCTAAAGCATCTGGTGTATGCGCATAATCAACAATTCCTATAACCTGATTTTTACTTATAATGTAATCAAACCTTCCCTCTGCTCCGGTTATACCACTGAGAACAGTTAATGTTTTTTCGGAATCTTCTTTTAAACATAATGCAGTACCATATACAGCCAATAAATTGTATGCATTAAATTCACCAATAAGCCTGAAATGAACCTCTTGCTTATTGATAAGCATTTGTAAACCCGTTAAAGCATTATCTAAAATTTTTCCTTTAAAATCAGATGAGGCTTTTAAACTGTAATAGTATTTTACAGCTCTGGTGTTTTGCAACATTACTTCACCACGTTTATCATCTTTATTAGAAAGTGCAAAAGCATTTTCTGTTAAATTATCAAAAAAGCTTTTTTTAACCCGGATATATTCTTCAAATGTTTTGTGGTAATCTAAATGATCGAGTGTAATATTGGTAAATATTGCTCCTTTAAACTGAAGACCTGTTATTCTATGTTGATGAATAGCATGGCTGCTGCATTCCATAAACACATGCGAACAATTTTCGGTAACCATTCTTTGCAATAATGCATTCAAGCTGATGGCATCTGGTGTGGTATGTGTGGCAGGAATAATGTTTTGATTGATTTGATTTTGAACAGTACTAATCAAACCGCATGAATATCCTAAACCTGAAAAAAGTTTGTACAACAATGTAGCCACCGTTGTTTTTCCATTGGTACCTGTAACACCCACCAATATCATTTTTTCGGAAGGATAATCATAAAAATTATGTGCCATATAAGCCACGGCTTCATGGGTACTGTTTACTTTAATGTAAGTAATATTTTTTTCAAATTGTAGTGGTAAAACTTCAGCAATAATTGCAATAGCACCATTAACAATAGCCGCATCAATGAATAAATGACCATCTGCCTTTTCGCCCTTTATGGCAATAAAAACTGAATTTTGTTCTACTTTACGTGAATCAATATATAAACCGGATATCGCAATATCGGTATTGCCATACACTTCCTGTAAACGCACTTTATATAATATATCCTGCAATAACTTCATGTTGCTTAATTTAATGCTACCGTTAATATTTGTCCTTTGGAAATTGTTTCGCCCGGTATAATGGACTGATCTATTACTTTACCTACTCCTTTGGCATTTACTTTTAAACCCATATTACCGCACAAATACATTACATCTTTTAAACCCATACCCTTTAAAGAAGGCATTCGATAAAGCTGTATTTTTTTTGTATATACAATTGCATGACTTGGGGTGCCTGCAATACCGGCCCAATCATCTACAATAGAAACCGAATCGGTTGTTTTTATTTTCAATGATTTTGCAATATTCAATAAGTCAGTTTTATAACCAATATAATTAAAATGCGTACTATCGTTTTTAGCAACTGCAAATTGCGTACTGCTTTGTTTAACGTAAAGGGTATATAGTCTGTCTGCAATTTCTTTAAACACAACACCAGCCACTGCTGCACCATAAAAAACTTTTGCAAAAGGCTTATTTTTGATTACCACAATGCAGGTATACTGCGGGTTGTTGGCGGGGAAATAACCTGCAAATGAAGATTGATAAACTTTATCTGCATATCCTTTATTTGCATCTGCTACCAGAGCGGTACCGGTTTTACCTGCAACAGTATAGGGTGTATTTTTAAAAAGCTCTTTAGCAGTACCATTTGTACATACGCCTTCCAAACATGATTGAACTTGTTTTAAAGTAGTATTACTGCAAACTTTATCAATAAGTGTTACTGGTTCAATTTTCTTTAATACATTACCTTCTTCTACAATTGCGTTGACCAAATAGGGTTTCATCATTACACCGTTGTTGGCAATAGCATTGTATAATGTGAGTATTTGCAAGGGGGTAACCTCCACATTGTATCCAAATGCCATCCAAGGTAGTGTAGTAGCACTCCAACTTCTGCTTCCGGGTTTAATGATGGTAGAATTTCTTTCTCCAACCAAATCAATTCCGGTAGTTTCATCCAATCTAAAATCATGTAATTTTTTAATGAATGATCGTGGATTATTTTTATAGGCATCCAACGCCATTTCGGCCACCCCAACATTTGAACTTAGTTCAAATGCATGTTTTGCAGTAACTTCAAAATGTCCATGTTGTTCTGCATCATAAATGGTTCTATCGGCAATTTTTAATGTACCGCCATGCAGGTTTACAGTTTGACCTAATGTAATTTTTTTATCTTCTAATAAAGCCATTAATGTTGCCAGCTTAAAAGTTGATCCCGGCTCTGATGCATTGATTGCATAGTTATAATTTTCATAATAACTACCATCAGTACCTTTACCCAGGTTGGCCATTGCTTTAATTTTACCAGTAGCTGTTTCCATTACAATGGCGCAACCGTGTTGTGCATCGTTTTGTACCAACATTTTCATGAGTGCATTTTCGGTAATTTCCTGAATCAACACATCAATATTTGTAATTATATCTTTTCCGTTTATTGCTTCTGTTTCGTAACCGGCATCTACCGGAACTCCCACTCCACCTGCAATGTATCGAACAAGGCGGCTTCCTGATTTGCCACGTAGAATACTATCATAACTTAATTCCAATCCCACTTTAAATGAATCCCGATCTAAGCCAATGGTTCTAAAAGCCAGCATTTTATATGGATTGAGCCGTATACTTTTATCATCAGCAATAAATCCGCTTTTATTTTTTCCCAAACGAACCAATGGAAAGTTTTTTAGTGTTGTGTATTGCTGATAGGTAATACTTCTTTTTAATAGAAAATAACGAAACTTCTCTCTGTAACCTTTCAGTAAAATTCTTTTATAACCTGCGGCAGATTCATCTTTAAAAAGATTGGCGAGTGAAATGCTGAGCGAATCAATATTTTCTCTGAACCTTTTTCCATTTCTTTCACGTAATCCATCAGCGCCAAAATCTACATATATATCAAATTGCGGAATACTGGTACTTAACATTTCGCCATCCTCACTATAAATGGTACCTCGCTCTGCATCGGTTTCTACATAACGTTCATGCAAACTGTCGCTTAAACTTTGCCAGTATTTTCCCTGTACCTGCTGAATATAAACAGCTTTGGCAAATATGGTAATACCAACCGCTACAATTAAAATGTAGGTTAGGTATACTCTCCATAATATGTCGCGTTTTACATCCATTTTATACTATTTCTTTTTAGTATATAATTTAACGGGTAATTCTTTGTTAATCTGAATACCCATTGGTTCAACTTTTTTTAAAATTTCTGTTTCTTCAGTTTTAAACATCACTTCACTTTTCAGTGTTTTATATTGATATTGTAAATCTTTGATATCATTTTTTGTTTTACTGATATTTCGAATTGTTTTATCAGCAACATGGCCATTAGCGATATACAGAACTGCCAAAAAACTAATGAATAAAATAAAAAACAGATTATTGGTAATCCATTCAGAATTAAAAAGCCTTTGCAATGGCTTTCCGTTTTTATTTTCTGTTTTATTATTCGTATTCATGGTATTGAATCATGCTTTTATAATTTTTCAGCTACTCTTAGCTTGGCACTTCTGCTCCTTGAATTCATTTTTATTTCACTCTCAGAAGGCACAATTGGTTTTTTGGATATCAGTTCAAACTCCTGTTTTTTGGGCGTTGAAATGAAAGGGTTTTCATCTTCAACTGTTGTTCCTTTAAAATAATTTTTCACCAGCCTGTCTTCTAATGAATGGAAAGTAATAAAAGCCGCACGGCCACTGGTTTTTAATATAGTCGGCAATTGCAGTAATAAATCATTGAGTGCCCCCAATTCATCATTTACTTCTATTCGTAATGCTTGAAATACCTGAGCAAAATATTTATTAGGATTACCCTTTACCATCTCTGCCAAAGCTGCTTTAAACTGTGCAACATTGCTTACGGAGGTATGCTGACGGTATTGAACAATATGCTTGGCTAAAGTTTTAGCATTGGTAACCTCACCGTATTTTTCAAATAACTTGTGTAATTGGTGTTCAGAATAAGTAGCAATAATTTTTTCAGCAGTTAATTCAGAACGACCGTCCATACGCATATCTAAAGGCCCATCGAATCGTATTGAAAACCCCCTTGATGCTTCATTGAACTGATGACTGCTTACACCTAAATCGGCTAAAATACCATCTACCTGAAACACACCATGCAATTTTAAAAATCGTTGTATGTGTCTGAAATTTTCAGGAACAAATACCATACGAGCATCATGCGGAAAATTTTGAAAAGCATCTGCATCCTGATCAAAAGCAAATAACCTACCCTCCGCATTCAGGTGCTTTAAAATTGCAGCAGAATGTCCACCTCCTCCAAAAGTGCAATCAACATAAATGCCATTGGGCTGAATGGCCAGCATATCAATTGTTTCTGAAAGAAGTACTGGTATATGGTAAGTATTATTCATTGTAGCGCAATTAAAAATGTAAAACCATGATTATATACCACCTTCTAAACCCGACATTACTTCTTTGGCTAAATCGCTAAAAGCTTCCGGTGAAAAATCTTCAAAGAGCTGTTTGTATTTACCTGCATCCCAAATTTCAAAACGATCAATAGCTGCTGCTAATACAATATCTTTTTGCAATCCTGCATACTCCTTTAAAGATGCCGGCAATAACATACGGCCGGCGCTATCCAATTCTACTTCAGTAGCACCTCCTAAAAACTGGCGACGGAATTGACGTACTTTTGGATCAAAATCATTTAACCGATTAATCTTAGCAATAATGACTTCCCAGCTTTTAAAAGGATATAGTGTGAGGCATTTTTCAAAACCACGACTGAGGATAAAACGAGACTCCCCTTCCGGCAACTGCTTTTTCAAGCCACCGGGCAAAAGGAAGCGACCTTTCGCATCTACTGTAGCCTCATATTCGCCGTGAAATCCGTTCATTTTTAAAATTGTGCTTTAAAATTACCATTTATTTACACAAAATAACACTTTTTCCCACTTTAAATACAAATTTTGAGTACTTGTATTTATCCACAAAAAATAACAGAGCCAAATCCTTACCTGCATTAACTTTCAGCGATTTTTGATGAAAATTAAGGTGAATTCAATGTGAATTAGTGTGGATAAGCTGCAAAAATGCTGTGAATACAGGCGTTTACAAAACTTATTTTTGAAAATTTAAATGATAAAAACCACCCAAACAGTATTTGCCGAAATGGCTATACCTTGAGTAAAAAAGGATGAATGGATGCTTTATTGAACATTAATCTTTCAAAACACCAGTTATAAAATATTATGTTGTTATGCAGAAATCTATCAACCCACAACAAATTGCTATTCAGGAATACCAGTATGAATTACCGGAAAATGCCATTGCTAAATATCCGTTAGCCAAACGTGATGAAAGTAAATTATTAGTATACAAACAATCAACTATACATACCTCAACCTACCAGCATTTACCTGATTTTTTACCTGAAGATAGTATTTTGATTTTCAACAATACAAAGGTGGTAGAAGCGAGATTGTTATTCACTAAATCAACCGGCAGCACTATTGAAATATTTTGTTTAGAACCTTTTGATACGCATAAAGATATTACAATAGCCATGCAACAAACCGGTAATGTACAATGGAAATGCCTGATTGGTGGTGCAAAAAAATGGAAAGAAACCATATTGGAAAAAGTAATTACAATGCCTAACGGTACTCTATTGCTGCAAGCAGCAAAAAAAGAGGTATTAGACGAGGCAGGAACTTATTTGGTAGAATTTAATTGGAATGATGCAAATGTCAGCTTCGCTGAAATATTGCATTTTGCCGGTATTATACCATTACCCCCCTACTTGAACAGAGCAACGGAACAAGAAGATGCTATTCGGTATCAGACTATTTATGCTGAGAAAGATGGTTCGGTAGCAGCACCTACTGCAGGGCTTCATTTTACACCAGAATTAATGGATGCATTGAAACAAAAAGGAATACAAACCGATTATGTAACATTGCATGTTGGCGCCGGAACCTTTAAACCCGTGAAAGCTGCTTATTTAGCCGCACATGAAATGCATGCTGAGTTTATAGATGTTTCAAAACAGTTTATACAACATATACAAATGCAATTGAATTATCCAATTGTTGCAGTTGGCACCACTTCATTAAGAACCCTGGAATCACTTTATTGGATTGGTATAAAAATTCATCAGTATTATCAAAAAAACAAAACACTCAATTCTTTACAGGATATCACAGTAGAGCAATGGCTACCCTATCAACAACAGGAAAATGTTTCTATAGATCAGGCACTTAACTATATTCTACAATGGATGGATATTCAGGGTAAAGAAAGGCTCATTACAAAAACAAGTATCATCATTGTTCCAGGGTATGATTTTAAATTAGCAAAAGGTATTATTACTAATTTTCATCAACCACAATCTACTTTACTGTTATTAATTGCAGCGATGATTGGTGATGACTGGAAGCGTGTTTATGATTATGCACTGAACAATTCTTTCAGATTTTTAAGTTATGGTGATGGCAGTTTGCTTTGGAGGATTTAAGCAGTTACACCAACAGGCATTTCTATAGTAAAGGTTGTTCCCTTACCAAGGGTACTATCCACTCTTATTTTACCCTTGTGCGCATCAATTACGGTTTTAACATAACTCATGCCCAAGCCGAACCCTTTTACATTGTGCACATTACCGGTATGGGCCCTGTAAAATTTTTCGAAGACACGCTTCATGGTTTCCTTACTCATTCCAATACCATTGTCTTCTATCATAATAACAATATATTTATTGGTACTGTGTGTTGTAATTTTTATTTCAAGATTATCTTTTGAATATTTAATGGCATTATCAATCAGGTTCGATAATAAGTTGGAAAAATGAACTTCATCGGCCACCAGCATATCATTTTTTGCATTGAGTTGTAATACTACTTTGGCTTCTTTTTCCTTCAGTTGTAATTGATAATTTTCTACAATTTTACGTATCAGTTCATGCAAATGCAGTTGTATCTTTTTTAATTGCAGCTCCTGTTTTTCTGTAATAGCAGCCTGCAATATGGTTTCAACATGCTTATTCATTCTTTTATTTTCTTCTTTGATAATGCCACTGAAATAATTCAGCTTTTCTCTATCACTCTGCACTTTTTCATTTCTGATAGCATCAACCGCCAAGGATATGGTAGCCAATGGTGTTTTAAACTCATGCGTCATATTATTAATAAAATCACTCTTAATTTCGCTCAATTTTTTTTGATTTAAAAGTGTTCGCAGTGTAACAAAGAAAGCAGCAATAATTATAAGCATGAAAACTGCAGCACCGGCAATGATCCATTTCAGTGAATCCCAAACCTGTTTTTGAAAATCAGGAACAATGATAATTAAATTTTCATAAGGTCCAATCCCTTCTAAATCGCTGCCAGTTTCAGGTACCACCGGTACAAAAATTCTTCTGTTGTGTAATGTATCCCAGAATTCTTTTTCAAAGCCTGCTGATTTCATTTCTATTTCATCATTATTATTGGTAATGGCAAACTCAAAATTCAAATCTTTAATATTGGCTTTGTGAAATGCACTGCGTAATTTATGATCAACATCTTGTTGTGAAAATCGGTCGCTGATGGCAGGTGGTTTTATTAAACTTAAAAAATCATTGGCAATTCTAAAACCGGGTCGTTTTGGAAAACGAAGCGAAGGGGTATAATGCATACTCTTACTTAAATCAATAGCCACATTTACACAGGCTTCTTTTACATTTCGCTGTAACTGTTCCTGTCTTACTGCCAGTAAATTTTTTAACCAGGATGCTTGTAGAAGAAAAAGCCCGAAAAGGGAAAGAGATATCAAAACAACAATAAGCGGTAATGTTTTCTTCATCATGTATTTCAAATATAAAACCCTGACAAGAAATATGGAACAATCTGTTGGTTATTATCATGCTTTTAACTTATTTACCGGATATACCAGGTAAATAGAGTTTACTTAGAAAGTTAAATATGCATATCCGGAACATTAGCCGGGCAAACTAACCTGCCCAATGTTTTGGCTTTAATTTCTTCAACAGATACGCCCGGAGCCTTTTCTTTTAATAAAAAACCTTTGGGTGTAATTTCTAATACTGCTAAATCGGTTACAATTTTCTTCACGCATCGCAGTCCGGTAAGGGGCAAAGTACACGCAGGCAAGAGTTTGCTCTCACCTTTTGGATTGGTATGCATCATTGCTACAATAATATTTTTGGCACTGGCCACTAAGTCCATAGCGCCACCCATTCCTTTCACCATTTTACCCGGTATTTTCCAATTGGCAATATCTCCATTTTCACTCACCTCCATCGCACCTAATACAGTTAAATCTATCTTACCCGCCCGAATCATGCCAAAACTTTCTGCACTATCAAACAAAGCGGCACCTTTAATGAGTGTTACGGTTTCTTTTCCGGCATTAATTAAATCAGGATCTATTTCAGCTTCGGCAGGGTAAGGCCCCATTCCTAAAATGCCATTCTCTGATTGAAATATAACGGTGATGGATTGGGGTACATAATTGGCAACTAATGTTGGTATACCAATTCCTAAATTAACATACATGCCGTCTTGCAGTTCCTGCGCAATTCTTTTGGCAATTCCATATTTATCTAATGCCATAAAAAATGATTTAATGATGTTGAGAGAAATTTGAAAAAATATTTACTTCTCCATTCTTACTGTTCTTTTTTCAATTCTTTTTTGATAATGCCACCCCTGAAAAATCCTGTGTATATAAATGCCGGCAACATGTACCTCATCGGGATCTATTTCACCGGGTTGAACCAATTCTTCTACTTCTGCAATGGTAATATTACCGGCCTTTGCCATTGAAGTTGAAAAATTACGGGTTGTTTTTCTGAATACAAGATTTCCCATAGTATCTCCTTTCCAGGCTTTAACTATTGCAAAATCGGCATGCAGGGCTAACTCCATTAAATAGGGTTTATTATTAAAGTACCGTACTTCTTTACCAATTGCTACTTCTGTACCAAAACCTGCTGGTGTATAAAAGGCAGGAATGCCCATGGCGGCCATTTGTATTCTTGTGGCAAGTGTACCTTGTGGAATTAAATCAACTTCTAATTCTCCTTCCAATAATTGCCTTTCGAACTCTGCATTCTCGCCTACATAACTGCTAATCATTTTTTTTATCTGTTTTTTTTGCAGCAGAAGGCCTAAACCAAAATCATCTACTCCTGCATTATTGGAAATACAGGTTAAATTTTGAATACCCTTTTGTACAAGGGCAGCAATACTATTTTCAGGAATACCATTTAAGCCAAAACCACCCAACATAATGGTGGCACCTTCATGAATATCTTTGATGGCTTCTTGTGCATTTAAAACAACCTTATTCATACCTTACCATTTAAAATATGTATTGCAGCAATGCATGCATCATTCAAAAAAAACGAACATCTGCTTAGATGGTATGATGCATTTGATTATAACCGTTCTTATGCAAGATAAGGCAAATAATTAAGCCATAAAACGTAATGTTCTATAAAAAATTAATCTGTGCCTATTTATGAGTAGGTTGGGTATCAACAGATTTAAGTGTAACTCTTCTACCATATGCAGAAAGTGAGTCCACTAGTTTTTTCATTTTATCAGGATGTTGTTCATAATATGAGAGGCTATGATAAAAACTGCTTTTGGTAATATGATGCCAATAGAAAACCTGTTCAAATTGTTTACGGTCGTCTCTAATTTTTTTAAAAACGGTATCCTGCCCGGCTTTCATATTATTCCATTCATTTACATTCAGCAAATCCCACATTACCACTTTCATGGTATCAAAATTCAGTACAGGCATTTCTGATTTATGGCTATTACAGGCCATCAGGTAAATTATTAAACAAATTATCATTAATATCTTCTTCATTTTATCTATTCATGCAGGTGTTTGGCAAAATTTTATAAGCTTTAGTTATTTTATTTTTTATCAATACATTTTAAATTATATTATTGTAATTGTTCTTTATATTTTGTTGCATTTCCAACATCTAAATTGGTAAAAACATCCAGCGCTTTTAGTTTGTCATCGGAATTTGCTTTTACAAAAAGGCCAATTAATTCCTGCACTTTTGTTTGCATAAAAAATTGAACAAACATGGTATTGGGATGTTCTCTGTTAAATGACTGTAATAAATTCAAAGCCTGTAAAATTCCGGAGCGTGCCTGCAATTCATTATCATACATATTATCAAGTCCCAATCGGTAATAATCATAAATTACAGTATGAATAATATTGTTGGCATTGTTGGTTAAATTATCTACCAGCCAATATCTGTTTCTCAATCCATCAAATGCACGCCATCCGCTAATACTGGCATCTTCAGGTGCATTGTTTACTATATTTTGTGCTTTTAAAAAATAGGGTTGTCCTGCTTTGGGAGCAAATGAATCATAATCCAATCCAATGATTACATAGGCATAATAAGCCAGCACAGCAGTTAAGTTAGCTACCAAAGGGTCATTGCCCTGTACTCTGCTATCATTAAATTCTATGGGTTGAAATTCTATGTACTTGAATGTTATATCCTGATCTTGAAAATTTACCAATGCTGCCTGATAGGTACTATTGTATACAGGCCTTGCTGCCTGAATAATCAATGATGCACTAAATACATTGGTTTGTGGCATTGATTCAATATTGAATAAAAAACTGCAAACAATTTTTTCAGCAGGATTAAATTGATCATCTGTCCACTTCCTGCTATTTAAAAAATTGGTTAATTGCGATTGAAGTGTATTGAATATTTTTTTATCGATGGTAGTATTTACCCTGCTTGCATTAATGGTTACTTTGGCCTGTAATTCCTGTGCCGTAATGCCAGTACTTAAACCCAAGCAAAGCAATAAAAATATGATAAATATGCTACGCATCTAATTCTTCACTTATGTATAAAACAATGTCTTTTGCCAGTTCTGTTTTAGACTTTAATGCCATCTTTTCTGTTCTGCCATTTTTTGAAATAATGGTAATTTGATTGGTGTCATATCCAAAACCGGCTTGTGCATCATTGAGTGAATTTAGTACAATACTATCAATTTTTTTTACATTTAATTTTTCTAAGGAATTTTTAAGTTCTTGCTCTGTTTCTAAGGCAAAACCCATAATGTATTGATGCGCAGTTTTCTGCTTTCCGAGCAATGCAAGGATATCAATAGTTTTAACCAATGGAAGAAGCCATTCCGATTCGTTTTTACCCTTTTTAATTTTTTGAGTTTCTTTTTTTAGTGGTGTATAATCTGCCACAGCTGCATTCATGATAATAATTTGTGCTTGCCGCGCTTCTATCATGCACTGTTCCAACAATTCATTGGCAGTAGTAATATGAACCAACTTAATTTCTTTGAATGAAGAATACAATGCAGTGGGGCCGGTTATTAAAACAACGTTGGCACCTTCCAGATAACAGGCTTCAGCTATGGCGAAACCCATTTTTCCGGAAGAATGATTTCCAATAAATCGAACAGGGTCTATTGGTTCATATGTAGGACCAGCAGTTACCAGAACAGTTTTGTTTTTTAATAATGTACCTCTAAAAAACTGACTAATTAAAAAGTTTACAATGGTTTCAGGTTCAGCCATTCGGCCCTCACCTACTAAGCCACTGGCCAACTCACCATTTTCAATAGGAATAAAATGAACACCATCTGATGCTGCATGCTGAATATTTCGTTTTGTAGCAGGATGTAACCACATGTCTTCGTCCATAGCAGGAGCCGCTACAACCGGACAAGTAGCAGAAAGATAAACGGCCATCAATAAATTATCGCATATTCCGTTGGCAATTTTTGCAAGACTGTTTGCACTGAGTGGTGCAATTAAAAATACATCGGCCCAACGGCCTAACGCCACATGGTTTGCCCAGGTTGACGATTCGGTTAAATTTTCTAATACCGCATTTTTACTGAGTGTTTCTAATACCAACGGACTCACAAAATTTTTTGCAGATGCAGTCATAATAACCTTTACTTCTGCACCGGATTTTACCAGCAACCGAACCAAATAAATTACTTTATAGGCAGCAATACTACCGGTAATACCTATTAATATTTTTTTCCCTTTCAACATGGTATTTTAATTAAACTGCAAATAACAAAAAAGGCAGTATATATACTGCCCTTTTATCAATTTTAATACATTTTGTTGCTTTATCTGAATAAATCGTTATCGTTATTTAAACGGTAGTAAATTTTTCCTTCCATAAATTCATTTAAAGCAAGAATTGCCGGATTGGGCATTTTCTCGTAGGCACGAGAAATCTCTATTTGTTCTTTATTTTCATGAATTTCTTCCAGACTGTCGGTATGGCTAGCAAATTCATCTAATTTATTATGCAACTCTTCCCGAATGGTAATGTTAATTTGATTGGCCCTTCTGGCAACAATTGCAATAGACTCATAAAGATTACCGGTGATATCTTTAATATCTTTCAAACTTTTAGGTTCAACAGAGCTAGGTATATTAGCGCTGAGCTGTCTTCTTAGTTTGCTCATTTTGTAGGTTTTTAATTAAATTATTTGTTTCTGTATTAATTTTTGTAATTTCTGTAGTGTATTTACTTCCCTGAAAACGATCCAAAAAATCTGAACAATCGGCTTTTACTTTTTCAAATCTTTCCAATTGTTTATCAGGATAACTCATTTCGGCATATTTAAAATATGAACGTACTGACTGATATTTATATAAATCACCATTTTTTGAATCGGGATAATTATCTAAAACTCCTGAAAATGTTATAGCAGCCGCCTTAAAATAACCTAAATTATAATAGAGCTGGGCATTTAAGAAATCTTTTGTTTCTAATTTTTCCCGACATAAATCAATAATATTATTTGCTTCTTTTATTTTAGATGAACCGGGATGCATGTTAATGAATGCCTGCATTAAACCAATTGCCTTATTGGTATTTGTTTGATCTAATTCCGGTTTGGGCGATTGCTTATAATAAGTATATGCCCGCATGTACTCACACTCTTCGCTTTTTGCACTGGAAGGAAACGTTTCAGTGAATGTTTTAAAATAATTTTCAGCGTTCAAATAATCTTTTTGATAATAATAACAATAAGCCAGTTTGTAGTACATGTCTTCATACCGATCAGTTCCTTTTACATAAGGGAACAAATCTTCAAAGAGCTGCTGAGCAAAATTATATTTTTTATTTACATAATATTGTTCGGCCATTTTGAATTTATAGTCAATATCCTTACTCTTTAAAATCTGCGAGAATCGGTGACTTTTTTGAAACTTCACTCCTTTTCTGGAACAAGCAGCAAATCCCAAAATTATTAATGAAAACAATACAAGTTTCTTCATACAAGTTTGCGAAGGTAAATAATTTTGGCAATATAAATACGCAGCTTTAAAACATACGTTAATATTCTTGAAAAGTACCCCAATTTACAGGAAAATGAAGCTATTATGGATAGGCAAGGTAAAAACCTTCTCTTTATCTAAACATAAAAAAGCCCCAAAATTGGGGCTTTTTTAAAAATATGCTGATTAATTATTTAGTTTCTGCTTCTCAAGTTCGGATGTGGAGCAGGTACTGTATTAGGACCTTCTTCGGTTGTGCCTTGCAAATCAATGGTATTAGCATCACCGGAACCACCATCGTAAGAGAAAATGAATCTGCTTTCAGAAATACCTTGTTTATCAACTAAGTATTTAATTACAGCATTTACTCTTTCCCATGCCATTTGCTGAGCTGCTTTGCTGGCAGCGGGGTGACCAATTACTTTTACTTTACAATCTGGGTTTGCTTTAATGCTTGCGGCGGCAGCATCTAATAATTGCATTGCTTCTTTGGTTAATTTATCACCTCTTTTAAATTGTATGCTGGGTAAGCTACTGATGTTACAAACCGGTGCTTTTTGCATGTTTGCAATCATATCTCTTAACTCTTTGCAACAAGCTGGTTCAGGACAAGTACCAACACCATCTGCATTTACCGGGAAACAACTTTGTGGTGTTAAAATTTCTTTATCTCTGTAGTCAGGAACGCCATCACCATCAGTATCTTTTGCTCTACCATGGCTATCAACAGGTGCACCGGCTGGTGTATTGGGTTCTAAGTCGAATTGATCAGTTACACCATCACCATCTGCATCAGGCAATACAACCTTTGGCATTTTCATATGCTTGGGGCTATTCAGCTCATTGTACTCATAATTGTAAGGGTTAATCCACCATAAGGGTTGTACTCTTTTGGCAGTTTTACCTAAGTTAATGTTTAAATGAGCAGTTGAGAAGCTGTATTGGTCTCCTGAATTACCTACTTTGTTACCATCTAAATAATCATTACCGAACATGGGAACAGTGAATCTTTGTTCAATTCCGATATTTACACGGTTACTGATTTTATAAGATACACCACCACCATAGCTTAAGCCATGCATTAAAGCCCAGGTATGTCTGCCATTTACAGCAGGTGCATCATTGGGAAAATTAGAGGTACCAATTAAATTAGTTTGTGGATAATACAAGTTATGCAGTGAACCACCCTGGTTGGTCATTACTCTGGTATAAATTAAAGAATAACCTCCAAAAACATAAACATCCCATTTTGGATTGCCTCTGTAATGACTCATAGAATTTAAAGACGCGATGGCATCAATAGAACCCATGTGGGTATAGTTTTTAGCCCATACGGTAGTTTTACTGCTGGGAATAGAAACAATGGAACCATTGTAAGCACCTCTAATCGAGAATACATGACTGATGGATTTACGAAGAGAAATTCCACCTACAATACCACCATTGTATCCGCCAGCTAAAATGGCCCGGTCACCTAAAATGAAAGAACTACCGGCACTTAAACCTAACTCCCACTGATCGCGGGGTTTAGCCGGGTAAGGGTATTGGTTGTTTAGAAACTCATTGTACTGAGGTATCCTTTTAGTAGGAACTTTAGAACTGTCTTTCCAGTCCCAACCCCAATCAGTTGATGTTTGCGCAAATCCAATGCTCTGAAACAGAACAAACATTGCTGCAAATAACGAAATGTACTTTTTGCTTGCCATAGCTTATGTTTAATGTTGATGATAAAATTCCCGACAAAAGTATTATAATCGGAATGAACAATCAAATTTTATATTATGTTTTTACAGAACTGCCTAAAAAGACAGTTTATTTCTGAAAAACGTTGCATCTGCAAAATTATTGTAAGTTATGGCTAATTAACACACTATATTATTCTGCTGCACATAATTATTATATTGCACCACTATACAAAAAGCTATGAAATTAGCCCTTCAGGTAATAAAAGACGAGTTGGATGAATTTGAAAAGCACTTTAAAGAGGCTGTACAAAGCAGGGTACCGCTGTTAGATCGGATTATGCAATATATTGTTAAAAGAAAAGGAAAGCAATTGCGGCCTATGTTTGTTTTACTCAGCGCCAAACTAGGGGCACCGGTAAATAAAAGTACATATAGGGCTGCTTCTTTGGTAGAATTATTGCATACGGCCACTTTGGTTCATGATGATGTGGTGGATGAATCAATGGAAAGACGTGGTTTTTTTTCCATCAATGCCTTATGGAAAAATAAAGTTGCCGTTTTAGTAGGCGATTACCTTTTATCAAAAGGTTTATTGCTTTCGCTGAGCAATCATGATTTTGGCGTTTTACAAATTATGTCAGAGGCAGTTAAACAAATGAGTGAAGGCGAATTGCTACAAATGGAAAAATCGCGAAACCTGAATATAAATGAGGCCATTTATTTTAACATTATTAAAGGAAAAACTGCCTCATTATTAGCCTCTGCCTGTGCCGCAGGTGCCTCTACCACATTCAATAATCCGGAGCAAATTGAACAAATGCGTTTGTTTGGCGAAAAAGTAGGCATGGCGTTCCAAATAAAAGACGACCTTTTTGATTATGGCACTTATAATATAGGCAAACCTACCGGCAATGATATAAAAGAAAAAAAATTAACCTTACCACTCATTTATACCTTGAATAATATACCTATAAAGGAAAGGAAAGCTTTGATGTACATACTGAAAAACGAAAATAAAAACAAGGTAAAAGTGCAACAGGTGATTCAAGAAGTCATGAAACACGGCGGTATTCAATACACCATTGAAATCATGAATCAATACAGGGATGAAGCTTTAAAAATTTTACACCAATTTCCTGAATCAGAAGTACGCAGTGCATTAGAAGAATTGGTTCGTTTTACTACAGACAGAAAATATTAGTACCTCACTTATTTTTTACCTAACGTGTTGTGCTATTAAAATCAGTTTTCGTTTGAAACTCATTGCCTAATGGTGTTTCAGTAAACTATGTATAACTAATTGATATTGAGCAAAGTTTATTGAAACCTATGCCCAGTAAGATTTTCAGGGCGTAATAGCACAACACGTTTTTTACCTAATCATTTTCAGAAACATCAGCATATACATTGGTTCTTCATGCTGTAACTGTTTTTTTTGATTCATTGAAAAGCCAGAGCCTGAAAATGAATTGTATAAAATTAAATGATATCTTCATTCCCATTGTTTGTTGTACCAATAAAGTAATTTAAATATGGAGAAACGATGGAAAATGCCCGTTTGGGATGCCAATGCTGTTTTGCAATTACAATCTTCTTTAAAAGTAAATCAGGTTATCTGCCAAATTTTGGTTCAAAGAGGTATTGATAATTTTGAGAAAGCCAAACAATTTTTTCGCCCACAATTAACCGATTTACACAGCCCCTGGCTAATGAAAGATATGGATAAGGCTGTACAGCGTATTCTGAATGCTTTTCAACAAAACGAAAAAATTTTAGTGTATGGCGATTACGATGTAGATGGCACCACTTCTGTTGCCTGCATGTTCCGATTCTTACAATCTGTTTATCCGAATGTGGCTTTTTATATTCCCCATCGTTACAGAGAAGGATATGGTGTTAGTCAACAAGGCATTCATTATGCCCAAGAGCATGGATTTTCATTAATTATTTCATTAGACTGTGGTATAAAAAGCATAGAACTTATTCAATATGCAAAAGATCTATCAATAGATTTTATTGTTTGCGACCACCATTTACCAGACAAACAACTACCCCCTGCGGTTGCCATCCTTAATCCGAAACAAAAAAATTGTGCTTATCCCTACAAAGAACTGTGTGGCTGCGGAGTAGGGTTTAAATTAATTACAGCATTGGCTGAAAAACTCGGATTATCTGATACAATACCATTTCAATATATTGATTTGGTTGCCTGTGCCATTGCTGCAGATATTGTGCCCCTTACAGGGGAAAACAGAACACTGGCTTATTTTGGATTAAAAAAAGTAAATGAAAACCCTTGTATAGGCATTAAAGCCCTGTTGCAACTTGCCGGCATCCAAAAAGAACTACATATTAATAATCTTGTTTTCATTATTGCTCCAAGAGTAAATGCAGCCGGTAGAATGGATGATGCTAAAAAAGCCGTTCAGTTATTCATTGAACAGGATATGCAAGCAGCATTGCAATTAGCAGAAATGTTGCACAACGACAATACTGACCGAAAAGAAGCAGATACCACTATTACAGCAGAAGCACTGTCATTAATTCAGGATGATGCAAATCACACACATAAAAAAACGACCGTAGTATATCAGGAACACTGGCATAAAGGAGTAGTAGGCATTGTGGCAAGCAGATTAATTGAAAAACATTATCGCCCCACAATTGTACTGACCAAAAGTGGCGAATACCTTACCGGCAGTGCAAGAAGTGTGGCCGGTTTTAACCTGTATGAAGCCATTCATGCCTGCAGGGATTATTTAATTGGTTATGGCGGCCATTTTGCCGCTGCAGGATTAACTTTAAAACCCGAAAACTTAATTACATTCAGCAATGCATTTGAAGCCATTGTAAATGAAACCATTGATCCAGATCTGCTTACCCCCGAAATTATAGTTGATGCGGTGATTACACTCAATGATATTACAATGGGGTTCTATAATATCATTTGCCAAATGGAGCCTTTTGGACCGGAAAACATGCAACCTGTTTTTATGATAGAAAAACTTACTGATACCGGCTACTCTAAAATTGTAAAAGAGGAACACATTCGCTTTGTATTAAAACAAAATAATAGTACTATTACCGGCATTGGCTTTAATATGGCGCATTTTTTTTCTTTATTAGAATCACAACAGCCTATAGATATTGTTTGCACAATTGACCTGAATGAATATATGGGAGAAAAAAAATTACAATTACGGGTAATGGATATTAGACCGTCAAAATAAATTGTACATCGCAGTAAAAAAATACTATTATTCTTTCACAATTTTAAATAGAACATTTGAAAAACTTTATTCAAAAACAGCATTGTTCCTGTGTTCACACCAAAAATATTTGCAGATGAAAATATTGCAACACATATCTTATTTCTGGTACATTGCCATTAACTGGAATACTAGGATTGCCTGGTATATTGTTAGAAACGAATGGCGCGGAGAAAAAAAATATAGCATTCATTCAACCGGCCATGATGAATTAAAACATTTAGCACTTGCTGATGTAAACATAGAGCACGCAAGTATTTATATGCCCGCCGATTTTACACTTTTAGAAACCGGATTTCAACAATTACAGTTACCACATTTGCATTTCATAGATTTCGGATGTGGCAAAGGAAGAGCCTTATGTGTTGCAGCTCATTTTGGTTTCAACAACATTACCGGAATTGAACTATCACCGCAATTGTATAAGGATGCGCAAAATAATATTGCCGTAACGCAACATTTGTTTCCGCATGTAAATTTTCATTTGATAAATAACGATGCCTTTTACACTCCAATCCCATCTACCGCAAATTGCTTATTCTTTTACAATCCCTTTGATGAAATGATTATGCAGCAGGTTGTTTTGAATATCGATAAAAGTCTGCTCGAACATCCACGATCTATTGAAGTTATCTACATAACCCCCATGCACAAAAATTTATTTCTTGAAAAAGGGTATACTGAAACATTCCATCAACGAATTCAGAAATATATGGAAATCAGCATTCTAAAAAAAGAGGATGTATCTAAAGCAAAAAGAAGGGGCTGAGATTTACATAAACGAAAATTTTCTCCATCCCCCCTCCTTACAGAATAAAAAGAGGCTGCATAGCACTTTTGATGCAGCCTCCCTGAAAAAAATACAAAGTTTTATGCAGAAGCCTCTGCCTGCTGATGCATGAGTTCAATATTACGATCAATAAATCCGGTTAAATAATTTCCTTTTAACAAGCCTTGCGATAATAGCGCTAAATCTGCCAGATTTCTTACCTGCTTTTCCTGTTTTTCTTTATCATCCAACTTCAAAATATGTTGAAAAATTGGATGATTACCATTAACGGTAAGTGTAACTTCATCGGGCATTTGCGCATAGAATGATGCCATACCACCGCCAACAGCACCCATATCTTTCATACGACGCATAAATTCGGGCCTAGTAGCTACAACGGGTGTACTTTGTGAACTTAACCCTTTTAGCTCTACTGTAACATGTAAATCGTTGATGGGAAAACTAAAGAGATTTTTCAGATTTTCCTGCTCATCTTTTGAAAGTACCATTTCATTGTGTTCCTGTTTATCAATCAAATTATCTACAATATCTGCGTCCACTCTCACAAAATGTACATTTTCCCATTTCATTTCCATTGTATTAATGAAAGCCGCATCTACCAATGTTTCCATTTTAACTACTACATAGCCTTTATCTACACAGGCTTTAATAAAAGCATGTTGCTGTACCGGTTGGGTAGTGTATAAAATTACATTTTTACCATCTTTATTTTTTTGTAATGCATTCGTTGCATTCTTGTATTCCTCTATAGTATAAAATTTAGCTTTTGTTTTTTCTGCTTCGCTTTTTGCGGTATCTTCTAACACTGTCTCTTCCATAATGAGGAAACGATTGGCCTTCTCTAAAAACTTATCGTCCGTCATCATACCATACTTCACAAATAAGCCAAGGCTTTCCCATTTCTCTTCAAATGAAGCACGATCATTATTAAAAATTTCTTCTAACTTATCGGCCACTTTCTTGGTAATGTGGTTGTTGATTTTTCGAACATTCGGATCGCCTTGTAAATAACTGCGGCTTACGTTTAATGGAATATCCGGGCTATCAATTACACCATGCAGTAACATTAAAAATTCGGGAACAATATCTTTCACCTCATCGGTTACAAATACCTGATTGCTATACAACTGTATTTTGTCTTTTTGTATTTCGTAACTCTGCTTAATTTTCGGAAAGTATAAAATACCGGTTAAATTAAACGGATAATCTACATTCAGGTGTATCCAGAACAATGGCGTTTCGCCAAAAGGATATAATTCCTTATAAAACTTTTCGTAATCTTCTTTATTTAATTCACTTGGCTTTTTGGTCCAAATAGGTGCTGTATTATTAATAGGTTTTATTTTCTCATCTTCTTTCTTTTCGGCAGCAACATCAATAAAATAAATCGGAACCGGTAAGAACTTACAGAACTTTTCTAAAATACCCTTAAGCCGGTATGCATCCAAAAATTCTTTACTATCCTCGCCTACATGTAAAATAATTTTTGTACCGCGATTCCTTTTTTCTACCTCAAACAATTCAAACTCAGGGCTGCCATCACAACTCCAATAAACGGTAGGCGCATCTGCATTGTGGCTTTGGGTTAATAATTCCACTTTTTCTGCCACCATAAATGAGCTGTAAAAACCTAAACCAAAATGTCCAATAATGTTGGCATCTTTATATTTTGCTAAAAACTCTTCGGCACCACTAAAAGCCACCTGATTCAGGTATTTATCTACTTCCTCCTTTGTCATTCCCACACCGGTATCAGTAATGCTGATGGTTTTTTCTTTCGCATCTAATTCAACTTCAATTTTCAAATCGCCCAGTTCACCTTTAAACTCGCCTATTGAGGCCAATGTTTTCAATTTTTGAACCGCATCAACTGCATTACTTACCAATTCCCGAAGAAAAATTTCATGATCACTGTAAAGAAATTTTTTAATGATGGGGAAAATGTTTTCTGTTTGTACCCTAATTTGTCCTTTTTGCATAATAATAGTATTTGAAATCTTTTAAGTTGAAATTTTGACAGGCCGATATTTTTCAAATAGGTGAGGCATAACTATTCATCCAAGAAAAATTAGCCTATTGTTTGTAGACAAATTAAATACCAAAGCAACTTAAACTGACAAGCTGACAAACAAACCCATTTATTCCCAAGTGAATGAAAGATCATCTATTGCGGTAACCGGCCTACTTCCAGTTCCGGATGTGGTCGATTTTGCAACAATTCTTATCCAAATTTCTGTAGGTATATTATTGAGTAGCGAACCAAAATTTATTTGAACAGTTCCCGAACCGAATTGGCTATTTCCCGATTGCAATAATCCGGTTGCAGTAATGCTGCTGAATGTGGTTGGATTGTCGCCTAATCCGTATTCCACCGTCCAGTTAGTGGTGCGGGTACTGCTTACATCGAGCGATTGCAGTTGAAAGGATATTTGAATATTTTTTTTACCGGTAGTATTGGCCAAATGCAGTACAAAAGCCGCACCGGGATCGTACCCACCGGTTCCTGTTTGCCGAAGTGCTAATGCTCTGTTTGTTGCATTATCTTGTTGTATAGTAGTTGCATTTGAAGAAAGGCCAATTGCTGAGGCGCAGTTTTTAAACCCGCCGGTGGTATTTCCCCAACTTGTTTTTGAAGTAGCAAAATTGGTAACATTGCCCAAACTATTGCTACCTGCATTTGTGTAAACAGAACAACCGTTTGGTAAACCATTGGCAATATCATCAAAGTTGATGAGAAGAGGAGATTGATTTAATTGAATAACATTGTTCAAATTACCACTACCTCCTGAAAGCAATTCAACATCATTCAAATTACGCAACATTATAACAGCTCCGGTTTGATGAAGGCTTACAATTGCTGTTAGTTTATTAACTGCTTGAGTAGGAACCGGTGTATTATAAAAATTTGCTGTTGAATAAGTAAATAAATCAATGCTGCCGGATGGGTCTGATAAACGAACAGCATTATTCCAGAATGTTCCACTGATTGCCGGATAGTTCAATTGAATCAATGTAGATTCCCAATCGGTAATATTTTCCTGTAATTGCTGAATAGTAACCATTCGGGGAATAATTTTTTTTGAACCGGCAATTTTTGTAATAGCGGTAGTATCCATATTTTTCAGCAATAATATATTGTTTTCTTTGGTTAGCATGGCCTGATTTAATTGAACAGTTACCGAATCGCCCATTTTAAAACCATGCCCGGTATTTAATTGGAGCAGAATACCCGGCATATTTGAATCTTCCTGCAAAATCACTTCATTTTCAGGAATATTTCCCGCAGTTGCATCTGAAATAACAATACCATTGATGAATTTATCTTCCTGATAAGTATATGCAGTACCTTTATAACTATTGCGAACAGCAGCAATTGAAATTTTACTGACAGTGCTGTTCCCACATCGGGCATTTTGAAAATGAACATCTGAAGTATCACGAATCAACAATTGTTTGGTCGTTCCAAATATTGCAAAAACCGCAACCAGATTACCATTGCCTGCCGGAATTTTATTGGAAGCAAAATCTGCATAACCACTTGTTCGTAATATAATACTGTTACCGGAACAATTTTTTATGGTTAGGTTTGCAGCCTGCTTACCCACTGCATCGGCATAGGTTTTATCTAATTCATTTACAGCAAATTCTACATCGGCTAACTGAATTAAAGTACTTTGTAATGTATCCTGCAAGTTTGCAGAAAGTGTATTGATATTTACTAACCTGGGGATAACCTGATTGTTCAAACTACCTTTCAAAACATATTTATCGAATAAAGATGTTGGAAGCGGAATTAGGCTTGGATTATTGGGATCGCTGTTATCAATACCTGCTCCCAATTGTATCACGCCGCCATAATCACCCAAATACAAACCTTTTGCTTTCACTGCAATTTTTCTTCCTACAGGGTAATTGTTAAACAAATTATTACCATCCATTCGTACAGTAATTCCTCCGGTTTCATCCTGAATAATAATTTGCTTGTACCAATTACCTGATTGATCATTTGCAATTACAATACCACTAACAATTAAATCATCTGTTATCCTTTCAAAATTATTTTTAACATGCAATAATTTTAACTGCCGGATAGTAGTATTTGCGTTAAGTGTTAGTGTATCATTTGCAGGAGGTGCATCAAATGGTTTTGCGCAACTATTCATTAAAAAAAAACAGGCCGCAAAATAAAAAAATGGTGCATATTTTTTCATCATACCATTGGATTTAAAATTTTAAACTAGTACTCAAAAAATATTGTATGCCATAAGCATAATAATATTTTGGAGGAAATTTTTCCGGATTTTGTGTGGCAAAATCAAATCGCATTTGTTCATACCCACCGGCAATCATTGCTTTGTTATTGAGCAAATTGGTAATACCTAAACTCACAAACAAATGGTTTGATTTTATTTTTGATTGAATTGCAGGCATTACAAACTGGTAACCCGTAAACAAATTCACAACAAAATAATCGGGTAATTTTTCGGGACGAATAATAGCATTGAACGCATTACTTTTTGTATCTAAGCCCTGCACTGCCCTTTCGGTTCTTCTAACCCGATTTAAATTAAGCCAGTTATCAGCCATATAATTACCGGATACTGTTATAAAACCCTTGCGGGTAGGCCGGTATGTTGCTGCTATATTCACAGCCTGTTGCGGCGATCCGGGCACTTTAAAATTTTTAATATAAACGGTTTCTTTTTGAATGATTTCAGAAGAATTGTCGAAAGTTACGATGGCCTGAGGCCTGTTGGTATAGCGGTTATTGGCCAAAGTAAAAGCGCCTGCAAATTGTAGCTTGTCATTCCATCTCAATTCAGCACCCAATTCTATACCCGCATTCATCTGGTTAATATTACTTAAAGCATCATTCACAAAACCCTTTACACCATCATCATAAAATGTATAAATTTTTAATGCATCTTGAATTGTGGTTAAATAGCCGGTAATACGTAATTTAATGAATGAAGTATTTAAATGATAGTTTAATTCATATGCTGCATATTTTGTGCTGGTAATATTGTCCTGAGTAGCAGCTCTTGTTCGGGGTGATAGAAATACATCTGAATAATAAGGTGGCATTGAAAGCCAGGCCATATTTAAACTGAAGTAATTTTTACCATTTAATTTGTAAGTAATCCCCGATTTAAATGCATAATTGAGAAAAGTATTTGTTGTAGAATGGCCATAAGAGCTTTGGGGGAACAGACCATTTTTAACTAAACCTAATCGTTGAAAACCGGTATAACTCAATGCCTCGGCAGCAAAAAAATCAAAGTGTCTGAATTGTTTGGAAATCTGAAAAAAACGGGAAGCCTTCCAGATATTCATTTGAAAATCGTATCCATATTTTTCGCCTTTCTTTACCAACCGGTTAGGATGCAATATATCATTTTGTAAAGCATTTGTATTCGCAACCAGATTCTGGTCAGCAAACTGATTCCAATTCACAAAAAAATCGCCCCCTAATAAATCGTTTACCGTTTGAAAATAATGGCTTTGCTGATATTGAACAGTGCCTCCGGCAGTGAGCTGCCAGTTTCCTGAATAGTTTTTATGTAATACAGGAGAAAGTACAAAAAAAGTATTCAGTACATTATTATCTCTTAATATATAACGACTTCTTAACCCGTTAATATTATTGCCATTTATACCATTTACATTGGCAATGGTTTCTTTACTATTTTGGTTAATTTCATAAAAATTTTCCCAATTCAGTTGCAATAAATTCGGTTCATTTTCCAATCGTTTTTTTACCTGCATTTGTAAATCCGGATCTGTTTGAAAAGAGGGTAAATACCGATAATAATCGGGACGAGGGTCAGGTGCATTGTGCCAATCTAAACCTCTGCTTTTTTGTAGCCCTATACTAACTAATGCCCCCAAATTAAAAGTGCTTTGCTGATCAATCCTCCATTGATAATTCGATACAATTAGTGGTTGTATATTTCGATATTCAGCTGCATTGCGCTTCCGGTTATTCTGATATCCCCAATTGGGATTATAATAACGATTACCTGCCAATTGCATAGCTTCTAAAGTTGTGGCTGCAGCCTGACCATTTATTGCAGAAGACCCTAAAAAACTAAATGTGAGCAAATGTTTAGATGAAATGATTTTATTGGCAGCAAAAAAGAGTGATAAATAATTGGTATAAGTACCTGGAACATAAGATTCTTTTGCCCATTGCCATGCAGTGCTGTATATAAATGACCATCCCTTTTTTAACTGGCCACTGTAATGCGCATAATTGAAGCGATGGGAATAATTTTTATTGGCAACGCTGTAGTTTAAAATATTTTGTCGTTGTTGCTGAATGGGTGCAATATGAATATTGATGACATTACCCAGATTGCCGAAAGAAAATTGATTGGGTTGTAACCCTATTACCATTTCACGTGATTTAAATACGCCTGTTAACCCCATCCATAAATTCACCAACGTATTGCCATTAGCCAGATCCTCGAGTGGCACTCCATTTAAATAAGTAGTAAATAAAGATTTAGAATAGCCACGCATTTTAAAACGAGCTATATTCCAATTGAAAGCTGCAGCATTGTAAAATGCATCTCTTCCGGCTGAAAGTAAAGATGCATACTGTTGATTATTTTCACCATCCAATGTAGCATCTTCTAATACTACCAACGCCATTTCATCAGCAGTTTGTTGGCGAAGTTGCTGCCAGTAAACACTTTCCGTATTTTTTGATGTATCTGTAACCGGCTGGGCCATGAGCATACTAAAGCCACCCAGACAAAAAAAGAGAAAAACATAATGCATATAGATATTGTATTTAAGCAAAGCAGTTTTACCCACTTACCTAACGCACTATCCGGCATCAATCCGCTCACACCAAAACAGAACAATTGCCATCTAAAAAATTAAATTTAATAAATCTTTTAATTACTATAACTATTTTTTAATATTTTTATTTTTTAAGCATAATCCTCTGTGAAATGAAACCAATATTCTCACTATTTCTTGTAACATGCCTGCTTGCAAATAGCCAACAAAAATCCATTTTCAAATCAGCTACCATTATTTTTTATAATACAGAAAATTTATATGATACGATTCAAAACCCGTTATACAGAGATGAGGAGTTTACCCCAACAGGAGCAAGAAAATATTCCGGTACTATATATACCAGTAAATTAAATAACATTGTTCAGACATTGGCCAGTATTGGCAGCAATTTGCCTGCATTCATTGGGCTGGCAGAAATAGAAAATGATTGGGTACTAAACGATATCGTCAACCATTCCAGGTTGAGAACTGCCAACTACTCGTTTGTGCATTATGACAGCAGAGATGCCAGAGGAATTGATGTTGCCCTGCTCTACCAACCCTCCTATTTCAAAGTCATTCAAAGCAAAGCCATTCAGGTAATTTTACCGGAAGGAAGTAAAACAAGCAGATATACCAGAGATATTTTATGGGTGGAAGGATTTCTGGACGGAGAACTCATTGACATATACATCAACCACTGGCCATCCAGATATGGAGGAACCAATGCCAGTGAACCGGCAAGAATGTATGCTGCGAATGTATTAAAACGGCATATAGACAGCATTAAACAAATTGAGATAGGAAGAAAAATTATCATCATGGGCGACTTCAACGACAATCCATCCAACAAAAGTATTTATCAGATTTTAGGCGCAAAAGAAAAAGCCATTGCCAATAATTTGTATAACCCATTTCATGCGCTTTATATGAAAGGCATTGGCACACTTGCTTTTCAGGATGCCTGGGCGCTTTTTGATCAGATTATTTTGTCGCAGGAATGGTTAGATAAAAAACAGAAAGGTTTTTTTTATTATAGAAGTGGTATTTATAATGCTTCTTTTTTAACCGAAAATATTGGCAAGTATAAAGGATATCCAATGCGTTCATGGGATGGATATCAATTCAGAAATGGTTATAGTGACCACTACCCGGTTTATCTCAGTTTATTGAAATCGTTCTGATTGAAGGTACAATGAAATTAGATAACATGATCAAATTCATTGCCAATAAAAATACTGACTTTTAATGTACAGCCATTTCCCGGAGAAGATTCAATTAACAATTTACCATTGTGCAGCAAAAGCCGGTTCGCAATATTTCTTAGGCCAATTCCTTTGGTTTTTTTGAGGTATCAAATCCCTGTCCGTTATCTTTCAAAATAAGATTTACATAACTATGCTCGGAAGAGCGTTCAATAATAGCTTCGGCAGCATATGCATGTTTTAAAATATTAACGCGTTGTGCTATTAAGCTCTGAAAAACTTACTGAGCATATGTTTCAATAAACTTGGCTCAACAGCCATTAGTTATACAGAGTTTACTGAAACACTATTAGGCAATGAGTTTCAAACGAAAACAGATTTTAATAGCATAACACTTTAAAACATTAGATCAAAAATCTAATTCAAAGCTTTGATTTACAATCGTCTATAATCCTCTTTTTTTAATCATTCCACCTTTGGTGTCTTTTACACTGCTCATTACAACAAATGCATTTGAATCTACCCGTTCAATTTCTGCACTTAATTTATTCAACTCCAAACGGGTTACTACTGTATAAATGATATCTACTTCTTTGGTTTCGCCATTTTTGCCAAATCCGCGTTTACCGTTATACACCGTTACGCCTCTTCCCATTTTATGAATAATCATTTGCCGGATAGTTTCATGATAAGGCGAAATAATGGTAACACCAATGTATTCATCAATACCTTCTACAATAAAATCTAAGGTTTTAGAAGCTGCCAAATAAGTAATGAGTGAATACATAGCTGCTTCAATAGAAAGTAAATACGCTGCAGCACAAAATATGATTACATTAATTACAACAATTATATCCCCAATGGTAGTTCGTAATTTTTTACTTAAAAAAATAGCCAAAATTTCGGTACCATCAATTACTGCACCCCCCCGAACAGAAAGTCCGATACCGGCGCCCAAAAAAAATCCGCCAAATACTGCTACCAACAAATGATCTTTTGTAATTACCGGAAACTGAATAAATGCCAAACACATGGCCAAACCTGTAATTGCGAAAGTAGTTTTAATGGCAAATGCCCGATTGATAACTTTAAATGCCATTAAAATAAAAGGTATGTTGATTAGAATAATATAAACATAAATGGGCAAATGGGTAAGTGCGGCCATCAATAATGAAATACCGGTTACACCACCATCAATAAACTTATTGGGTAATAAAAAGCCTTTTAATCCAAAGGCTGCTGAAAAAATTCCACCCAACATCAATGCCACATCTTTTATCAATCGAAAGAAAAGCAGCTTGAAAAAACGGAATCCTTTGGCTTTTTTATAACTGGAATCGTCTTTGTTTATAAAAAAGCTTTTCTTTTTTAAAATTTGATGATAAATAAATTGCGACCAAAGTGGATTCATTTTTTATGAACAATATACAAAATTTAAGCGAAAAATCGGGTATAATTTAAGAATGAAACCCAACAAAAATGCCAGATAAATTCGGGTATTTCATAAAAAATATATTATAATAATTAATTAACCATGAAAACAGCATTGGCAAACATCAATTTTCCATTTTCCCAAAACATTCTGAAAATTGGATCATCAGCCATAAATACATAAATGCCTTTTCCTACAGGTTGTGTGCCAAACAATACGCCATTTTTAATTTTATCTTTTAACTGGTTACCTACAAAACCGGCCACATAATTGTTATCTGCAATTGTTCCTACATTCCATCCATTGTTAACATATTCGTATACCTGCTCATTTTGTTTTAATGTATAATAAACTTTATCGTAACCATACGCCAATGGGTTGGTATTATCTAACTGAACACTATAAATACTGCCGGGAATGGAAAAAGATAAACGATCTCTGTCTTGCTGATCATAAACAGGTAATTTATTTACTGAAATGGTGTCGTCTGTTTTTTGCCTTTTTAATTTTAGGCCAAATAAATTGGTTCCAACAATTGCGGTAGCATTTTGCAGGGTAATTAACTTACCGCCGCTTTGTACAAAATTTTTCAATTTTTCTGATACAGCTTTATCATTCAATACCCTATAATATCCATCCGGTATGATGATAACGGTATAAGCACTTAAATTCAAACGGTACAAATCAACAGCATTTAATAAGGTAAGCGGATATTGCAATGCTTTATCAAAATAATTCCATACTTCGCCTGCATCGGTTGCAGAACTTTGTTCACCGGTTATTAAAGCTACTTTAGGTGCATGAATAACCTGAATATCAGGACTTCCAAAATCAGGCCCCTTCTGCATTAATCCGGTGTTTACAGGAACGGGTGTAATATTATACAAAGTTGCAGCCGACTGAACTAACGATACCCAGTTTACGTTATCGTTACTGGTTTTTAAAACCAATAGCGTTCCATCGGGATAAGTAATATTATTGTAGGTAATTGGTTTGGCAGTTACCCGTACTTTCACTTTGTTTTTTATTAAGTATGCCAGCAATTTTGCAGCATTAAATGATTGATAGGGAATAATATAGCCATAATCACTTGCAACAACATTGGCAACATTTACTGCACCAGGAAATTGCTTTAAAGTTATCTTTTCATTGATAGCGTAAGCATCTAACCCAAAAGTATAGGGAATACTCCAGGCAGTAATATCGTAAGTAGCACTGTCTGAAAGTTTTGATTTCGGTTCAAATAAAACCCTTGCCAAACTACTTTTAGGCTGGTACATGGATACCGCTAATTGATATTTCTGCAATTTTACATCTTCCACAGCATTGTTAACATAATGATAGCCTTTGTAGTTTCCTTCCATCACACCATATTCAATTCGATTATTATCGAGTAATTTTTTTACTGCATTGATTTTATTGAGATCATTACTGCTAACAACATAGGTTTTGTATACACTATTGGCAGCATTGTTATTATTCTCGTAGTATTTCTTAAAATTATCTATTAATTGCTGATGTTGGAGTGCAGATACCTGAACTGTTGAGATACCGGTTGTAAAATGATGCATTACCCTGTCGCGAAGTGTAAGTGTATCACCATCATCATTAATTACACCAAGGCCTGCACGTATACCACCCTGCTCAAACGTCATTCCTATTGCGCCATTGTATAATGGATAAGTATCACCATAAGATGGGTAAAATAAATCGAAGCGCTCTTTGGTAAAATATAGCCATCCATTTTTATCAAAATAAGATGCATTGTTTTTACCTATCAATACCTGAAAATCCCTCTGCCATTTTGTAATTACTTCATGATAAGGCTCTGCAGCCGGTGCAAAATAGTAAGGTTCATTAAAACCCTGTTCATGATAATCAACATGTACTTCCGGCATCCATTGCTGGTATAAATTCAGGCGTTGTTGTGTTTCAATTTGTGTTTGCCATGCCCAATCGCGGTTTAAATCAAAATTATAGTGATTGGTTCTGCCACCAGGCCAGGGTTCTGCATGCTCTCTTGACTGCACATCCACATTCATATTTACGCCAACTACGCTATTATACCAATTAATGTAACGGTCGCGACCATCGGGATTAATACAGGGATCCATGATAATGACTTCATGTTGTAACCATTCCTGGGCATCTTTATTATCGGGTTTCAATAAAGTATATAAAGTTAGCATAGCAGCTTCGCTTGATGCGGCTTCATTACCATGCACATTATAACTTAACCACACAATGGGGGGCACATTATTGGATACGGGTGCCACAATATCCTGCAATAAACCGGTTAAGCGTAAATTATTTTTTCGGATTTCTTCCAGTTGCTTATGATTTTCCGGATTGGCAATGATGGCAACCATTAATTCCCTGCCTTCGTTGGTTGTACCATAAGGTTGAATGGTTACCCAATCTGGCCGTTCTTTTGCAATAAGTTTAAAATAATCTACAAT
The DNA here is from genome assembly GCF_019249625.1 of Hydrotalea lipotrueae. NCBI lineage: Bacteria > Pseudomonadati > Bacteroidota > Chitinophagia > Chitinophagales > Chitinophagaceae > Hydrotalea > Hydrotalea lipotrueae. Next base: position 95,847 of record NZ_JAESDL010000003.1, read on the forward strand.
TTGATAGTGCCTGGTAAAGCGGCTTCCAATAGGATAACCCAAAAATTCTTCAGGACTGGTAATGGTGTTTTGTGCCATTAAACTTCCTGACACCAAAAGCAAAACAAATAACATAAGCCATTTTCTCATACAATCAATTATTTATAAGCTTCAATAATTTAATCTACTGCCGATTATGCAGTTAAAGTTGTGAATATAGGTAAAGAAAAAAAGCAGTCCAAAAGACTGCTCTTGTTTTTGATGAAAGGAAAAATTACAACTACTGTTACATGGGTGCAGTTGTTAAATGAATTTTAGTCATATCTGCATAATGGTTTTGCAATTGATGGATGTAATGAACGTTGGGATGATATCTTCTATCTTCTCTGTACCACATATCTAAACCTGAAAAATCGCCTTCACCGGGTATTAACATTCTAAAAGCACCCTTACTATATTTTATGGAACCATCTGCCTGAACTTCTTTTTTAAAATGTAGTTTTTGTAATTGTTCATCATTCAGTGGCAGGGGTTCTAAATCATCAGGTTCATACCAAAATTCCTGTACTTCAGTTGCTACACATACCTGTTTTTCATCATGGTTAAGGTCGGTTACTTCCCCTTCCCATTGTTTTCCTTCAAAGGTGCATTTTACATAATCACCTATTTTAAGATCGTTGAATGGTATCATATTGGCAAATTTTTAGAACATGAATATAAAAAAATTATTCGGACAAAAAACAGACTAATTTGGCTCATTTGTAATTGCAATAATGTTTTTTAGTGCCAAATTTCGCTGCAAGGCAGTTTGAATAAAGATTGCAACACAAATCTTTCATCCGAAACAAACAAACAAACTTTATCAACGCCTTACCATCCGGGCAGGCTTTTTTCTGTAAATTTTATTCTGCCCAACTCATTACATAGCCTTTATTTTCAATATTAATAGCTGTTTCTGTGAGTTGCAGTGGATGAAAAGTATCAACCATTACCGCCAGTTCCCGTGTTTCTTTTTTACCGATACTTTTTTCAACTGCTCCAGGATGTGGACCATGTGGTATTCCTGCAGGATGTAAAGTAATCATTCCTCTGCTAACATTTTTACGGCTCATAAAATCACCATCTACATAATACAAAACTTCATCACTATCAATATTACTGTGATTATAAGGTGCCGGAATTGCGAGTGGATGATAATCATATAACCGGGGCACAAAACTACAAATCACAAAATTATTGGCTTCAAATGTTAAATGAATGGGAGGGGGTTGGTGTACCCTGCCAGTGATGGGTTCAAAATCGTGAATACTTAAAATATAGGGATAGCAACAGCCATCCCACCCTATCACATCAAACGGGTGATGTGCATAATGAACACCATACAGCATGCCTTGTTTTTTTGTTTGAATCAAAAAATCGCCTTTAGCATCAACGGGCTCTTTAAATTCAGGTACTTTTAAATCGCGTTCTGTATAAGGAGAATGTTCTAACAACTGGCCATTTTTACTCACATATTTTTTGGGGAAACGAATGGGGCTAAAAGATTCCACTATCAGTAATCTGTTACTGTTGTTTTGAAAACTAATTTGGTAAATGGTTCCTCTGGGTATAACAATATAATCACCATACTGAAAATAAAGATCTCCATATTGCGTATGTAGAATACCATTTCCTTCATGAATAAAAAGCAGCTCATCTGCATCTGCATTTTTATAAAAATAGTCTTCCATACTTTTTTCCGGGGCAGCTACAGTTACCATGCAATCACGATTTACCAGTAAAGGTTTACGGCTCTCCAAAAAATCGGGCACCGGTTTTATATTAAATGTTTCAAAACACCGGTGATGCAGCATTTTTTCTTCGGCTATTACCGGTGTAACATTTACAGCAGCATCTGTTTTTATTATTTGAGTGGGCGGGTGATAATGATACAGCAGGGCATAATCGTTACTAAAGCCTTCAGTAGAAAATAATTGTTCTGAATATAATGATCCATCAGATTTTTTAAACTGGGTATGTCGTTTAGGCGGGATATTCCCTCTTTGAATATAATATGACATTGTGTTGATTTTATTGTGATAGAATATGCAAAACCATTAGCTATGCTGGTTTGTTTAATAAAAGCCACGGGGCACGTTGAAAGTGCCAACATAGAATGCAGGAAAACATATTTCCAGCCACGCTTATCTATCCAGTAGTAAAGAATATTCCTGCAATAAGGCATAAGGCAATCGTATTCACTCAAAGATACAAAAACAAAAGAGGCCGAAGCCTCTTATAATAATAAAATGGATTGGAGTGAATGAAATTGAAATTAAAAACCTCTGAACAATGGAACATCGCCAAAACGACCGGGCCAGGGTATAGAAGATAGAATAATAACAAGGGCCAACACATAGAATAACAGTAGTTTTTTGTTCTTTTTTGAAGGTTCTGCTTCCTTTTTGGCTACCCCGCGGGTAAGAGTAATCAATATAATGGCAATTATCATCCCTGTAATATGTTCCACCGCCCAAAAACGTAGTACTGCATCTTTCATAACCGTTGCAGCACCCATTGTTCTAAAAAAAACGAAGCCTTTGGGACCAAAAAAATATTGATATAACCCAATTAATAAAGTAATGTGTGCGGCAATCATTAGCCATAAATTCATTTTTTTGGCCACGCTGCTCAAAGGTTTTTGCATTTTGGCAATGCTGTTAATAATGCCAACTATTAACAGAATTAAAATAATCCAGCGTAACCAGCTGTGTAAAACAAGCAGAAAACTATCCAAAGCACTCATATTTAAAATATTGAAGATTTAAAAAATATACTGCCCGAAGATATAACTTTCAATTACAAAACAACCGATAAGTAGTAATATTTTCTTATAAACAACAGAACTTGGCATTCAACGGCTTACACTGATTTTTATAACATTTTTTATGCGCAGGCACTTGTACTTTTGTACAATACAGGAAAAGAATAACAAAACGTTTTTTCATTTAACAAATAATGATTATTTTAACAAAGTAAATAGTGCTTCATGAAAATATTGCCCGCTATAATATCAAGCATCCTGATTGTATTATTAATGGCAGGATGTACCAACCGCAACTCAGAAAAGCAGGCTAAAACAGACAGCAATCAAACAATAGTACTAACACCCTATATTAAAAATTTAAAAACAGCAATTGCCACACATCCGGATAGTGTAGGTATTCGTTTGAAATTGATTGATGCTTATGACAGCTTGAACTTATTTAAACCGGCAATAATGGAGTTAGATTCACTCATTGCAAAAGATGAATTCAATTACGGCCTTTGGTACCGTAAAGGACGTTTATCTGAAAATGCAGAAGATACCGCTGCTGCCATAGATGCCTACAGGCACGCAACTGAAATATATCCTGCACCAGATGCTTTGCTTTCATTGGCAAATTTATACGCAGAAAAAAAGAATAAAGAAGCCCTGAAACTATGTAATCAAGTAGCTGAATTAAGATTAGGCCGCGAAACAAATGCTAATTGCTTATTTATAACCGGCGTTTATTATGCTCGAACAGGACAAAAGAATAAGGCACTGCAGGCATTTGATCAATGCATTAATCAAAACTTCGCATACATGGAGGCATATTTAGAAAAAGGATTTATTTATTATGATCAAAAAGATTATGCCATCGCCTTAAAAATTTTTCATATGGCATCGAATGTAAACAATACTTATCCTGACGCTTATTACTGGCAGGCCAAATGCTATGAGGCCCTGCAACAAACAAACGATGCCATAAAAAATTACCAAACATCCCTTACTTTAGATCCTACCCTACATGAAGCTGCCACTGCCATTAAAAGATTAGAAAAGCATTAGGCAACTGCAAAAAGAAAATTTAATTGCTCAACACATAAACAACATTGTACTATGCCAATTATAGCCCCTTCAATTTTAGCTGCCAATTTCTTGCAACTACAACAAACCTGTACTATGCTGAATGAAAGTAAAGCAGACTGGTTTCATTTAGATATTATGGATGGCCGCTTTGTACCCAATATTAGTTTTGGTATTCCGGTAGTAAACGCCATTAAAAAGGCTACTTCAAAAATATTGGATGTACATTTAATGATTGTGGAACCTGAAAAATATATTGATGATTTTAAAAAAGCCGGTGCAGATAGTATAACGGTTCATGTAGAAGCCTGCCCGCATTTACACCGTAATATTCAACAAATAAAAGATGCAGGTTTAAAAGCAGGTGTTGCTCTAAATCCACACACCCCAATTTGCATGTTAGAAAATATTCTTTCGGATATTGATATGGTTTTAATAATGAGTGTAAATCCCGGTTTTGGCGGACAATCTTTTATTCCTAATAGTTTACACAAAATAAAAGAATTAAGAAAGTTACTAAACAAAGTTGCTCCGGAAGTTTTAATTGAAGTAGACGGTGGCATTACATTAAAAAATGCAGCAGCTGTTATACAAAGCGGCGCCAATGTTTTGGTGGCTGGAAGCGCTATCTTCAATACCCAGCACCCTGATGCTACAATAGAACAATTTAAAATGGTGGTATAATAGTTTACCAATAATAATGTAACCCTGAACTTGTAAATATATGAACGAGTATAATAAAGAAAGCAATCATTCACAACACACAACTAGTCCGGTAGTAAATGTGAATGTTGCTTACAAAGAACATCTTACCTCATTAAATAAATTAGCCTTATGGATTACCATCAGAGTAGGCAGTATGGGGTTTTTCATTATCATTTTTACCTGGTCGGCCTTATGGTTACTGTGGAATACCGTTGGACCAAAGTCGCTTAGATTTGATCCTTATCCTGCCTTTGTGTTTTGGTTATTTATTTCAAACCTGATTCAAATTTTATTGATGCCACTCATTATGGTAGGCCAAAACCTGCAAGGCATACATGCAGAAATAAGAGCTGAAACAGATTTTAGAATTAACCAAAAAGCTGAGGCTGAAATTGAATCAATTTTGGTTCACTTAGAAAAACAAAATGAGTTGATTTTAGAAATATTGAAGAAATTAGATTCGAAATAAAAGTAAAAAAATACAAACTGCATCGAAACCATCATGGAGCTTATACTATCGTTTTTAAATCTTGTATTCATTGGATTTGTGGCATTATTTCCACCGGTAAATCCTATTGGAACTGCATTGGTAATGGATCCTTTACTGCACAATTTGGAAGAAAAACAAAGAAGAATAGCAGCAAAAAAAATTGCCACTTATAGTTTTATCATTTGTGCGGTTTCAACCATTACCGGGAGTTGGATTTTTAAATTATTTGGCATTTCCATTCCGGTTGTACAAGTAGCAGGCGGTATATTAATTTGCAAAATGGGATGGCAACTGCTATCTTCTGACAATGACATCAAAACATCGGAAGAAACGAAAAGCCCCGATACCAAAACTGATATGGAAAGTGTCAATAAAATTTTATTTTATCCATTATCATTTCCCATGACTACCGGTGCAGGAACTATATCTGTTTTGCTAACCTTAAGTGCACATGGGCATGCCAAAAAAGTATCTACTTATTTTATTAATTTGGGCGCTTTGCTTTTTGCTGTGCTTTTAATGGCTGTACTTATTTTTTTGAGCTACGCTTATACACCCATTCTCATCAAAAAACTGGGTGCCAAAGGCGGTCAAATTGTAAACAGATTAAGTGCCTTTTTAGTTTTTTGCGTAGGCTTACAAATTGCTACCAGTGGAATCATACACCTCATCAAACCTGCATAATTTTGCATTTGAACACAATAATTGTTTGAAATAGGGGGAATGCTGTTAACATAAAAATAATTGCATTGCATTTTCTGTTTTCAATACCATTCAATCAAGAAAAAAGGTTTATAGTTATTTTTAAAAGCGTGATACTTAAACTTCAATAATTCTTTCCACAATATGTGCAAAAACAAGTTTGTTATTTCATCGATAAAATAAATTAAATTTGAGAAAGCAGCAAACAGAAATAAATAATTTTATTCAACCTAAAACGAATAAACATTGACAGACACCATTATTAGCCTTAACAGCGTTAATCCCATTGAATTCTTCGGCGTTAACAACGGCAAATTAGATTTATTAAAAAAGAAATTTCCATTATTAAAAATTTTATCAAGAGGTACTCAAATAAAAATTAGTGGTGCTCCGGAACAAATAGAAGTAGCCAAAGAAAAAATTGAACTCATTCTGCAATACTTAGAACGGAATGGGCATTTAAGTGAAAATTATTTTGAACAGATATTAGGTGGAGATGATGCAGAAACCGTTGACAATTTTGTAGACCGGCACCCCAATGACATTTTAGTTTTTGGACCAAATGGCAAAACAGTACGTGCCAGAACGGCCAACCAGAAAAAAATGGTACAGGCTATTGATAAAAATGATATTGTTTTTGCCATTGGGCCGGCAGGTACCGGTAAAACTTATACTGCTGTTGCATTAGCGGTTAGAGCTTTAAAAAATAAAGTGGTAAAAAAAATTATTCTTACCCGGCCTGCTGTTGAAGCAGGCGAAAGTTTGGGTTTTTTACCCGGCGATTTAAAAGAAAAAATTGACCCGTATTTACGCCCTTTATATGATGCTTTGGATGATATGATTCCTGCGGATAAACTGGGATATTATATGACTACCCGTACTATTGAGATTGCTCCGTTGGCTTACATGCGTGGCCGTACATTAGACAATGCCTTCATTATTTTAGATGAAGCGCAAAACACCAATGATTTGCAGTTGAAAATGTTTTTAACACGTATTGGTGCCAATGCAAAAGCCATTATTACCGGCGATCCTACGCAAATAGACTTACCCCGCAATCAACGCAGTGGTTTGCATAAAGCTTCACGCATTTTGCAAAATATTGATGGCATAGCACATGTTGAATTATCGGAAGAAGATGTAGTACGGCATAAGTTGGTAAAAGCCATTATTAAAGCCTATGAAAAGGAATATGAAAAAGAGGAAGCATTTTTAAAAGAAAGATAAATTAATGCAAAAAAGGTAAGCGAATAATGGCTACCTTTTTTTTAAGTTATTTCTTTTTCAAAATTTCGTGCCCCATTTTGTCGCGTTTGGTTTGTAAATATTTTTCATTGAATGGGTTGGGTGGAATTTCAATGGGAATAATATCAACAATTTCTAAGCCATAACCTTTTAATGCTGCTCTTTTCTTGGGGTTATTACTCATTAAACGAAGTTTGGTTACGCCTAAAGCCCGCAACATTTGTGCACCTACACCATAATCACGCTCATCCATGGCAAAACCCAGATGCAGATTGGCCTCTACAGTATCCATACCTTCTTCCTGTAAGCGATAAGCTTTTAATTTATTCATCAACCCAATGCCTCTGCCTTCCTGATTCATGTATAAAATAACACCTTTACCTTCAGCCTGTACCATTTGCATGGCTTTGTGCAACTGATCGCCACAATCGCAACGAAAACTGCCTAAAATATCGCCGGTAAAACAACTGCTGTGTACACGGGTTAAAACGGGCTCATCCGGCTTCCACTCCCCTTTTATTAATGCCAGGTGCTCACCACCGGAAATTTTTTCTTTAAAAGCCACCAATTTAAAATAGCCATATTTGGTGGGCATTTCTACCCGGGTAACTTCTTCAATCAATGAATCGGATTGCAGCCTGTATTCAATCAAATCTTTAATTGAAATAATTTTCAAATCAAATTTTTTTGCAATTTTTAACAACTGCGGCAATCGAGCCATAGTGCCATCTTCATTCATAATTTCAACCAGCACGCCGGCTTCTTCAAAACCTGCCAAACGTGCCAAATCAACAGTTGCTTCGGTATGTCCGGTACGGCGCAAAACGCCACCTCTCTTCGCTCTCAGCGGAAAAATATGACCGGGCCTACCCAAATCATCCGGTTTTGTATTAGGGTCAATTAAAGCCTGAATGGTTTTGGCCCTGTCATGGGCACTGATGCCGGTGGTGCAACCATGCCCCAGCAAATCAACACTCACGGTAAAGGGCGTTTCGTGCAATGCGGTATTTTGGTTCACCATTAAATTGAGTCGAAGCTTATCGGCCAATGCTTCTGAAATGGGGGCACAAATCAATCCACGACCTTCCTTGCTCATAAAATTGATGATTTCCGGTGTTACATTTCGTGCAGCAGTAATAAAATCTCCTTCATTTTCACGGTCTTCATCATCTACAACAATCACTAATTTGCCATTTTTAATGGCTTCAATTCCTTCTTGGATAGAATGCAACATGTTTCAATATTATCTTACAAAAGTACAGATTAGGTACTGTTTTATTTAAAAATATAAAATCTGCGAGCACATCGGATGTGTTTAAAACAGTTCAAATTTCACCTTAAAACCGGTAAACGTTCATAAAAAGCAACAATTTGTTAATATTTTAATGTGGTTCAACGTAAATAATTCACTTTATTTGCCTCAGAAAAAATTAACATTATGCTTAGTAAAAAACTACTGCGAGCCTTTGTATTGCTGTTATTGTGCTTGCCGGCAACCTTGATTGCCCAGGTAACCACCAGTAGCATTAAAGGTTTTGTAAAAATGTCAGACGGGAAACCTTTAGAAGGTGTTTCCATTACTGCAACCCACATTCCTTCTGGAACTGTTTACAGTACCGTATCCCGCAAAAGCGGTGAATACACTTTACCGAACGTAAGAATTGGCGGCCCCTACAAAATTGAATTTAAATATGTAGGATTAAGGCCTGAAACTGTGGAGGACTTTTACCTGAATTTGGGTGAACCTTACATTGCCAACGTTTCAATGCAGGATATATCGAACAATTTAAGTGAAGTGGTGGTAACATCTCAAGCCCGTAGAATTAACACGGACCGCACGGGAGCTTCCACACAAATTTCTCAACGGCAATTATCTACCCTGCCTACCATTGGCAGAAGCATTACCGACTTTACACGTATTACACCACAAGCCAACGGTACCAGCTTTGCTGGAAGAGACGGCCGTTATAACAATGTGGTAATTGACGGTGCCAACCTGAATAATAATTTTGGTTTAAGTTCTGACCCTTTACCGGGTGGTGGTAGTCAGCCTATTTCATTAGATGCCATTGAAGAAGTTTCAGTAAACATTGCCCCATTTGATGTTCGCCAATCAGGCTTTACAGGTGCCGGTATTTTTGCAGTTACCAAAAGTGGTACCAATACCTTCCATGGTTCAGCTTATGGTTTGTACAGAAATCAGGATTACAATGGTAAAAAAGTAGGTTCTGTAACCTTAACAGACCCGGCTCCTTCTACTAAAAAAATCTATGGTTTTACCTTGGGTGGTCCAATTATTAAAAATAAATTGTTCTTCTTTGCCAACTATGAGCATGAAGAAAATACTTCACCTGGTATTACTTTTTCTCCAACAGGCGGTAGTGGTATTGGAAATATATCACAAACACCCATCGATTCTTTAAAGAAATTTGCTGATTATTTAAAATCGCGATACAATTACGACCCGGGTGCGTATGATAATTTTCCGAATTTTGTTACTGCCAACCATAAATTATTAATTAAGGTAGACTGGAATATTAACAAAGTGCACAAACTCAGTGTAAAATACAATGAGTTGATTGGTACAGACATGAACCCGCTGAATGGCACTAGTATCCCAAACGCTGCACCATTCTCAGTGGTAGGAGGAAGTGGACAAATCAGCCGTTTACCCAATAACAGGTTTAGTTTACGATCAATGGCATTCAGTAATTCAAACTATGGGTTTAAGCATTTGGTAAAATCAGGTGCATTTGAATTGAACTCTAACTTCAACAGCCGCTTCTCTAATCAGTTTATTGCTACCATTACTAAAATACAGGATACCAGAACCATTCCCGGCGGACAAGCTTTCCCTACTATTGATATTTTTAACAATAACGGGCAAAACTATATGTCTGCAGGAACGGATCCTTTTACCAGGAATAATGACGTAATTAACGATATATACAATGCTACGGATAACTTTACCTATTATGCCGGTAAACACACATTAACCTTTGGTGCTACTTATGAATATCAACGTGTAGGCAATATGTTTATGCCGGGTTCTTCCAGTTATTATGCTTTTAATTCTTTAAGCGATTTCATGAATAACCGGGCACCTGCATTTTTCTCTTATAACTTCTCTTTGGTACCGGGCACACCGGCCGTTTATTCTGCCGATTTAAAAATTGGTCAGTTGGGTTTATATGCACAGGACGAGTTTAACGTGAATGATAAATTAAAGATTACTTATGGTTTAAGGATCGATAAACCTGTTTATCCGCAACAACCATTAGAAAATCCAAATATTACGGCTTTAACTTTCCCTGATAAAAATGGTAATCCAACCCATTATAGCACAGGAAAATGGCCCAAAAGCACCTTGTACTTCTCACCCAGAGTAGGTTTCCGTTATAAAATTGATGAAGAGAATATTGTATTTCGCGGTGGTACCGGATTGTTTACCGGAAGAATACCCTTTGTATTCTTAACCAACATGCCCTCTAATAGCTTCATGTATCAGTCTGGTCAGGCAGTGAATAATGCTGCACAGTTGCAGAATTTTTTATTCAATCCTAACCCTGATGCGTATGCCAGCAAATTTAATCCAACACCCGGTACATTACCCAATAATGCCAATATTGTTTTGATTGATCCTAATTTTAAATTCCCGCAGGTATGGCGCTCTAATTTAGCCTTCGACAAAAAAATTGGGAAGGGCTGGTTAATTACTACTGAGTTTTTGTATACAAAAGATGTGAATGCAGTAGTAATGCGTAATGCAAATTTAAAAAATCCGGATGGAACTATTAATGGTATTGATTACAGAGGCAGATTTTCATCTCCAGCGGCCAGAAACGTTTATAGCAATATCAATACGGCTATTGTGTTAGAAAATACCAGTATGGGTTCCAGTGGTTCTGCTACCTTCCAAATTCAGAAATCAGCAGCAAAAGGTTTTTATGGCTCATTTGCTTACACTGCCAGCTTTGCTTCAGAAGTTACCGCCAACCCGGGTGCTCAGGCAACTTCTGTATGGAACAGCAATGCAACAACTGGAACGCCTAATACATTACAATTGGCCACATCATCTTATGTTACACCCCATCGTTTTATTGGTACGCTTTCATACAGATGGGAATACTTAAATCACTTAGCTACTACTGTAAGTATTTTCGGTCAATTAGCCAAACAAAACAATTATAGCTATGTATATGGTGGCGATATTAATAATGATGGGTTAAGTGGTATTGATTTGATGTATATTCCTAAAGATCCACCTCAGGTTATATTTGTACAATCTGGAAGTTCTTTCACACCGGCTCAACAGGCTGCAGCTTTCCAGCAATTTATACAAAACACGCCTTATTTAAACAATAACAAAGGAAAAGATGCAGAAAGAAATGCTGCTTACTTACCTTGGTTAAGCACATTTGACGTGAGAATTTTGCAGGATTTCTACGCTAAAGTGGGTGATAGGAAACACACTTTACAACTTTCTGTAGACATTTTAAATGCCGGCAACCTGATTAATAAAATGTGGGGAGTACGCCAAATTACCACCACTACACAGCCTTTAATTTTTAGAGGATTAGATAGTCAGGGAAGACCCACTTTTAATATGCAAACCTTAAATGGGCAATTGATAACCAAGCCATGGCAAAACTCATTAAGTACATTAAGTACCTGGGGTATGCAGTTAGGTTTGAAATACTTTTTCTAAATTTCAGCTTAATACAAATTAAATTTTAATAAAGAAGCTCCGAATATTTCGGGGCTTCTGCTTTTTAACGGAATATTTGCGCTTTGTTAATAAAACGGTAACATTAGTATAAGGTTGTGTTAAAACTTAACCATCAAATTTGCACCTGAAATTAAAAAATCAAATCACATGCTAAAAAAACTACTACTTATGGTAGCTCTGTTTATCGGAGCAATCAATTATGTAATGGCCCAGGAAACCACTTCCGATGTTCAGGGAAGGGTAACCGATGGCAAAAATCCGGTAGCAGGTGCTGTTGTTACAGCCATTCATCAGCCTACCGGTACCAAATATGTAACCACAACACGTAAAGATGGCCGCTATAATTTGGCCAATATGAAAGTGGGAGGTCCCTACCAAATTACCGTTACTTTTTTGGGTTACAGAACAGAGCAACAAGACAATGTTTTTTTGGTGTTAGGCCAGGAATTTAAAGCTGACTTTTCTTTAACTGAAACCAGTAATCAGCTAAATGCGGTAGAAGTAAAAGGTATAAGGCAAGATAAAGTATTTAATACCGGCCATACCGGCAGCCAGGAAATTATTAGCCGCAGCCAAATTGAACGCTTACCCACCATCAACAGAAGTTTACAGGATTTTACCCGTTTAACACCTTCTGCCAACGGTTTAAGCTTTGGTGGCATGAATAGTTCTTACAACAACATTACAGTAGATGGTGCCAATTTCAATAATGCTTTTGGTCTTTCATCAGTTTTAGGTGGTCAAACCAATTCGCAACCTATTAGCTTAGATGCAATAGAACAAATTCAAGTAAACATTTCTCCCTACGACGTTCGTCAGGGTGGCTTTGCAGGAGCCGGTGTTAACACCGTTACCCGCAGCGGTACCAATCAGGTAAAAGGTTCAGTTTATACCTACATTAGAACCCCCGGATTACAGGGTTATAATGTTAGAACCAATACAGTACCCCGACCCAGTTATACCTATAATTTACGTGGTGCATCCATTGGTGCCCCCATTATAGAAAATAAATTGTTCATTTTTGTTAGTGCTGAACAGGAAAGAATTAGCCAACCTGCTACCACTTTTGTTGCTGCCAAGCCGGGACAAGCGCCTGTACCGGGTGTGGTTTCGCAAGCAGTAGCAGATACTTTAGATGCTTTAAAAAATTTTCTGATTCAAAAATACAATTACAATCCAGGCAATTATCAGAACTATAACTATAATACCTATAGTGATAAATTGACTGCCCGTTTAGACTGGAACGTAGGTAAAAACAGTACATTTACCCTAAAATACAATTACCTCAAATCATATCGCGATATTTCAGCCAGTAACAGTGGTGCGCCAAATGGTAACCGCCAACCCAGTAATACCGGTTTACCTTTTAGTGGCAGTGGTTATAGAATTAACAACAACTTCAACATTGTTATTGGTGAATTAAATACCCGTTTCAGCAATCGAGTATCTAACAAATTACAAGTAGGTTATACCGCTTTAAGAGATTTCAGATCAAGCCTTTCCGGTGCCAACTTCCCATTGGTAGATATCCTGAATGGTTTAGGCCAAAGCTATACTGCTTTCGGTTATGAGCCATTTACTTACAATAACGTTTTAAATACCAATGTATTCCAATTTTCAGACATAGTAACTGTTTATAAAGGCAACCATGAAATTACCTTGGGAACACAAAATTATATCAAGCGCTTTAAAAATGGTTTTTCGCCCAACTATGCCGGAGCCTACCAATTTAATACTTTAACTGATTTTTATAATAGTGCAATGAATGGTGCTCCTACTGCAGCTAATTATACTTTATCATATGCGCTGACTAAAGATGGTTCTTTCCCATTTGCGCAGGTAGGTTCAAATGAATTGGGTTTCTTTGCACAAGATAAATGGCGTGCAAAAGATAATTTAACCATTACTTATGGTTTAAGATTAGATTTACCCATCTTCACCAATAGCTTCACTGCAAACCCTTATGCCTCTCAATTGGTATTTAGAGATGGTAAAACTTACGATGTAGGTCATAAACCGGACAATAATTTGTTGGTTTCTCCAAGATTAGGTGTTAACTGGGATGTATTTCATGACCACAAAACACAGGTTCGTGGTGGTATCGGTTTATTTACAGGACCCCCACCATTTGTATGGATTAGCAATCAGGCCAGCAACAATGGTGTATTGTTTGGGTCTTTCTTCCAAGCTAAAACCAATCCTTCCACAGGTAAACCCTGGGTATTTAGCCCCGATATTAATGCATACAGACCTTCAGCAACTTCGCCCAATACTTCCTACAACTTAGTATTTACAGATCCTAAGTTTAAATACCCTCAGGTAATGAAGTTAAGTGCAGCAGTTGACCAAAAATTGCCCGGAAATATTGTAGCTACATTTGAATATACCTTCTCAAAAGATGTGAATGCAGTGTATTTCCAAAACGTTAACTTACCTTCAACAGGCACACCTTTGGTAGGATCTGATAATCGCTTACGTTATTCTTCTACCAAAATTTGGTCTGGCGCCGGTGGTGCTTCCGTAACCAATCCGAACATTAGCAGTGCAATCTTAATGGCCAATACCAATAAAGGCTATGCTTATACCGCCACCGCACAGTTTCAACGCTCAGTAAAAAACTTAACCACCAGTATAGCTTACACTTATAGCCAGGCTAAAAATGTAAATGATGGCGGTTCTATTGCACAAAGTATGTGGAGGGATCGGCCAACACACGGCGACTTAAACTCTGATGAATTAGGCTACGCAGGTTATTACCAACCACACCGTGTTATTGGTTATGCCCAATACCGTTTTGAATATGGTAAACATTATGCCACTTCAGTAGGTTTGGTGTTTGAAGCGGCTACTGCAGGTGTAGGTTCTTATACTTATCAGGGCGATTTAGTGAACGGTGGTACCGGAGGTAACAGTTCTTTAATTTATATTCCTAAAACACAATCCGATATTGTACTGGTTCCTGTAAATACAGGCGGTGGTACCATTACCGATACACGTACACCTGATATTATCTGGAACCAACTGAATAACTTTATTCAGCAAGACCCCTACATGAGCAAACACAGAGGCCAATATGCTGAAAGAAATGCCATTGTATTACCTTGGTACAAACATGTTGACTTAAACGTTACACAAGATTTTTATGTGAAATCAGGTAAAAACAAACATACCATTCGTTTAACTTTTGACCTGATTAACTTAGGTAACTTCTTAAATCCGAACTGGGGTATTGTTAAAACATTTAATAATACTTCATTCCTGAAATTTGAAGGCATTGCACAATCTGGCGTTAATGCAGGCAAACCGATGTTCTCCTTCCTGTATCAGGATCCTAAAAATCAAATTCCTTATGTAAACAGTTTTCAGGACAATACCGGCATCTTCTCTCGCTGGCAAGGGCAAATTGGTGTACGTTATTTATTTAACTAAGCGACCCAATCCAACACAAATAAAAACCTGTTAGTAAAAAGCTGACAGGTTTTTTTATGAAAATAATTTGACATTATTTACCCCAACCCCATTCTAAAAATTCAATCAAGGCAGTAGCCCAGATTGCCACATCATGCTTTCCATCTTCAATGATTAAATATTTTATATGTGCATCGGTATAGCCTTTTGCTTTCAATGCAATAATTAAATCAAGTGTATCATCAATACTATCAATTACACCGTTATTATTCCGGTCTGCCGTTTCATCTAAAGTGCCGCATTGCAAAAAAAACTGAAGCCATGGGAAAAAAGCCCCATTTCTTACCTGCAAATGCATCAGTCGATCGGTTTCATCATCATAACCATTGTCGTATGATTTTCTACGCCACCATAAACTACCGCTAAAAACACCCACTTTAGCAAATTCTAAAGCATGGTTCCATACAATATCCAATGCACTTAACCCACCCAATGAAAATCCAGCAAATGCTTTTTCTTTAAAAGATGGTGCATGGTATTTTTTTCGAAGAAACGGCAGTAATTCATCAAAAATAAATTTATGGTATAAACCGGCTTTATCGCCCCTGCCTAAATAATCGGCACTATAGGCAGTACCATATTCGCGTTTGCGTTCTTCCCCACAATAAATACCTATACACAAAACAGGCATCAATTTATTTTGAATATACAGTAGGTTCAATTGCTCCTGTAATGGCATTTTAATTAAATCCTGCCCATCATTCACCAATAACAAGCTCACTTCTTTCAACGTATGAAATTGAGGTGGCATGTAACTATCCACTATCACCTCTCTTTCCAAATATTGAGAAAATAAGGTGCTTTGTTCTACAATTACTTCGGTGGCGTGTTGAATGGTTTCGGTTGGCATATCTTCAAAAATAGTGTATCTAAATCTGCCTTCCCAAATTTCCTTTAAATTGGTTCGTTTTCAAGTTGAATATCAAATAAAATATAATTTGTTGAATCATTAAACCAGGAATAATTTTAGCATACCCCCATCCAAAAAAAATAAAAGCGAAACAATGTTGTTACTGTATTCAAAAATTTACTTATTTTAATGGTACCATCGTTAACTCCATCACTAATATATTTTATACAAGTATTTTTAATCAAATAATTTTTCAAATTTTACATTATGAAAAAAATAGGTATATTGTTTGGAAAAGAAAGAAGCTTTCCCGAAGCCATTATTCAACGCATTAATAGCAAACAAATTCCCAATATAATTGCCGAACCGGTTCATATAAGCAAAGTAATACAGGGCGAAGATGCAGGTTATAGTGTTATAATTGATAGAATTAGTCAGGATGTACCATTTTATCGCGCCTTTCTAAAAAACGCTGCGTTATGTGGTACTGCAGTTATTAATAATCCGTTTTGGTGGAGTGCCGATGAAAAATTTTTTAATAATTGTCTGGCTACAAAAATAAATGTCCCCGTTCCTAAAACAGTTATTCTACCCTCTAAGGAATTGCCAGATGATACGACAGATGCCTCGTTTTCTAATTTGGCCTATCCGTTAGACTGGGACCATATTTTTAGTTATGTAGGATTTCCTGCCTATATGAAACCATTTGCCGGCGGAGGTTGGAAGCATGTTTTTAAATTAGAAAACAAAGCAGAATTTTTTGAAAAATATAATACCACAGGGCATTTGGTAATGCTATTGCAGGAAGAAATTGTGTTTGAAGAATACTACCGTTGTTATTGTATAGGCGGAAAACATGTGCGTATTATGCCTTATGAACCACGCAACCCACACCATTTACGCTATGATGCCCATTTTAAACCATCGGCAGAAAAACTGCAGGAAATGACTGAAATAGTACTCCGTATTAATCAATATTTGGGGTATGATTTTAACACGGTAGAATTGGCACTTCGTAGCGGTGTACCCTTTGCTATTGATTTTTGTAATCCGGCACCGGATGCAGATAAACAAAGTGTGGGTGAAGAAAATTTTGAATGGGTAGTTGAAACAGCTGCCAACTTTGCCATTGAGCGTGCACAAATACAAGAAAACGGAAAAGACAATTTAACCTGGGGTGAATATTTGAAAAGAAGCACTACCAAAACAAAACTATTTTAACAGCATTAACCGGGTAATTTTTAATGATTTAAATGCACCTTATGCCATCTCTTAACTTTCATCAATTTACATTAGGTATTGAAGAAGAATACATGGTAATAGACCCTGTTACCAGAGAGTTGAAAAGCCATGAACAAAAAATTGTTCAGGAAGGGCAAAAGCTATTGAAAGATAAAGTAAAAGCAGAAATGCACCAGGCCGTGGTAGAAGTGGGAACCGACATTTGCAAAAATGCAGCAGAAGCTTTGGAAGATGTAGCTTCACTGCGCGGCAATATTGCTGCTATTGCAAATAGTATGGGTTTGGGAATAGGTGCAGCAGGTACCCATCCCTTCAGCCACTGGAACAGCCAGTTAATTACCGATCACGACCGTTATCATCAAATTGTAAATGAATTGCAGGAAGCAGCCCGTAGCAATTTAATTTTTGGGCTGCATGTACATGTAGGTGTTGAAGATAGAAAAATGGCCATACATATTGCAAATAGTGCCCGTTATTTTTTACCCCACGTGTACGCTTTAAGCACCAACTCGCCTTTTTGGGAGGGCAGGTATACCGGCTATAAATCATTCCGCTCTAAAGTTTTTGATAAATTTCCCCGAACCGGAATACCCGATCATTTTCAAAGCATTGAAGCCTACGAAGCTTATGTTAATCTGTTGATTAAAACCAATTGCATCGATAATGCAAAGAAAATATGGTGGGATGTAAGAGTGCATCCCTTTTTCAACACGGTTGAGTTTCGCATTTGCGATGTGCCATTAAAAATAAAGGAAACTATTGCCATAGCTGCATTATTTCAGACAATTTGTGCTAAATTGTATTTGTTACGTACCCAAAACCTCAACTTCATTTCATACCAACGTGCATTATTGAATGAAAATAAATGGCGGGCAAGCAGGTATGGGATTGACAGTATGCTGATTGATTTTGGTAAAGAAACCGAAGTACCTACCCGACAACTGATTATAGAATTACTCGATTTTGTAGATGATGTAGTGGATGCATTAGATGCACGTGAGGCTTTGCAATACATTCATACAATTTTACAGGAAGGTACCGGCGCCGATAAACAACTTCAGGTATACCAAACTACCAATAGTTTGCAAACAGTGGTCGATTTTATTCAATCCCAATTCCTTTTACGTTAACCTTTATTACCTGCAACTTTCGTCGTACTTTAAACAATCCGGTGTATTTAAAAGTCTATATTTCATTCATTTTAACTGCAATTAGGTAATTTTATGAAAATATCAGATACTTGGGCAGCATTGCTATGTTGTTGGGCATCTGATGATTGTTAACATATATAAACCTGCCCCCGTTGACAGAGTTTGAATTAATTAAAGGTTGTATAAAGCAACAGGCAAATTGCCAGCGTATGCTCTATGAGCAATATGCCGGTAAATTAATGGCTGTTTGTTTGCGTTATGCCAATGATGCCATGGAAGCGGAAGATATTTTGCAGGATGCATTTGTAAGAATCTTTAACTACATCAACCAATTTAAATTTGAAGGATCATTTGAGGGCTGGATGCGAAGAATAACAGTGAATGTGGCTTTAAAATATATTCAGAAAAAAAAATTACAGTTTACCGAAGTAAGTGAGCATCATGATTCAGCAGCTACTATTCCTGCAATGGCTTATAGCCAGTTGGGTGAAGAAGTGCTGCTGCAGCTGATTCAACAATTACCAACAGGTTATAAAATTGTATTTAACCTGAATGTGATAGAAGGATATAGCCATGAAGAAATAGCTAAAATGCTGAATATTAAAGCCAGTACCAGTAGAAGCCAATTAGTAAAAGCCAGAAAAATTTTACAGGAACAAATTATACAATTACAAAAAATTGCTGTGTAATGAATGATCAATTAATGGATGATTTTATCAGAAACAAACTGAAAAATTACTCCGCTCCCGTTCCACCCGATCTATGGGAGAAAATAATGGCTGATACCAATAAAAAGCCCAAAGGCTTTTGGATAAATCAGCACAAAACTATACTTGCCATAGCAGCACTTTTCCTGATATTGGCCGGTAGTCTTGCTTTTTATTTTTTTAATAAAAATGCTTCTTCTATTGATCAAAAATCTACGCTTCAACAAACAATAGTTTCTACCCCTGGTCAATCTAATGTTCACACACACAATTCTCCTGAAAATCAGCAATTAAATGGAGCTGTTTTAACTGATAGTTTGCAAAGTTCAAACAACCTGAACAAAAGTACTTCCAAACTTCCCCAGCATCAAAACAATACATCCAATTCATATCTATCTAAAAATAGCTATTTACCAAACAAGCAGTTATTGCGCCCTCAAAGTACCACCAGCCATAACGCATTATCAGGCCAAACCTTCTCCCCCACATTCAATCGCAATTTACCCGGCTACTCAGATAATAATCAAGATGCAGCAAATAACTTCTCTTATAATCAGGTAAATGCTTTTATTTCATTAAAAAATAATTTATTATATAATACTGGTTCCCTGCATTTACCACCGCTTAATTTACGCCGCATTTTAGGTTTGGATGCCTGCCCTAATGCCAATGGCAGCCAGCGAAACGACTGGTATATTGAATTATATGGTGCGCCGGATTATACCATGAAATCAGTATTAACCAGTGGCGCCAGTGCCAATTACCTGCAGAAAAAAGACAGTAGCGAACGCATGAAAGGCGGCTTTACGTTTGGTGCCAGATTTAGTAAAACCATTGGAGAACACACTTATCTGAAATTAGGCTTGCAATACAGCCAGATGAATGAATTATTTAGCCAGCGAAAAGAAAACGAAACGCAAACAACTACAGTAATTGTACGGCGCACCATTACAACACCACAAGGCAATTCAACAACTATTATGGATACTTCTTCTGTTACTCAAATTGGTTATAGAGTTATCAGAAGTCTCAATCATTATAAAAACTTAGAAATCCCGGTAATGCTGGGTTATGAATTTGGCCGGACCGATGATAACTGGCGTATGGCAGTTAATGGCGGACTCATTTTTGATCTTTCCTCCTGGTACATGGGCGAAACTTTAGATACCAGTTTACAGGTAGTTGCCATCAATAGTAAATCAAACAATGGGGTGTATCAGCATTCACTTACCACCAGCATTTATGGAAGTGTTAGTATTTACAGAAGGCTCTCGGATCTGGTTGATGTATTTGCAGAGCCTTATTTCAGGTATAATCTTTTTGGTACAAATAGTCTTTACGGCGTGAACCAACGTTTTGGTGCCGCCGGTTTAAACATTGGCACCCGCATAAAGTTAAATGGCCGAAGGCAGCATTTATAACCCATTCCATATCTTATTCAGTAACCATGAAAAAAGTATTTTTTTATATATTCATCATTTTCGCAACCATTACAAGTTGTAAGAAAGATTTTTCTGATGAATTTACGCCTTATCAGGGCATGTCGTTTAATGACACAACCTGGACCAATGAGCCTATTAGCAATGACCTTATTGATTCATTGCAAGTGCAATTAGGCTTACCGATGGCTTACTATACTACATTTAATCCCACCCATGATACAGCTTTTTGGCTGAATAATGATATACAACTAAAAATTCCTGCTTATACCAGTGCGTATGTGAGCAATACAGCCAATCCTGTAACAGATCCTGTTTACTTGAGGCTAATTACCTTAAAAGAACGGGGTGATTTTATCAGATATCTGATTTCCACTACTTTTAATCAATATCCACTGGTTTGTGCGGCAGATTTTTATGTGAGTTTCACTTCAAACAATCAGCCCATTGCGATTGCACCTGCTAAACCTATTACCATACAATGGATGGATGATAATGTAAACAACGCCATGCAATTTTATTCGGGATCATCCAACACAGGCGGCCAATATGAAGTGAATTGGCAACAGGACAATAATGGTTCTGTTACACGTTGGGATACTTTGGTAAATGGAATGCACAAAACCGGCTATCGTTTACAATCGCCGCACTTGCAATGGATGGGTGCCAATTATTTAATGGATACCACACAGGCTACTACCAATTTGAATGTAGTATTACCGCTTAATTTTAATAATAAAAACACAATAGCTTTTGCAGTTTTTAATAATGTAAAGTCTGTTATTCGGTTAACACCATCGGCAATTGAAAAAGGCTTTTATACCACTAATCTTCCTACAAATGCCAATATTACCATTGTTAGCATTTCATTGATTAACAATAGTTTTTATCTGGGTACAAATACATTATTTGGGCTCAGTGCAGGTTTGCAAAAATTATACCCTAAAAAAATTAGTGTTCAAAGTTTAAATGTATTTTTAAACAGTTTATAAAGGGTAAGCATTTATTTTTGGAAGTGCTACTTAAAATCGAATAAAGTAGCTGTAAATACTGCACGTTCACGTTTCTTAAATATCACATCCCAATTACCTTTATATCTTAAAACAGCGGGTACTAAAAAATTTTTATAATGTGTCATTTCTACTTCCATGCTTACATCAAAATCGTATACACCGGCTTTATAACTTAAAATATACCTTCTGCCCTGCACTTCTAATGTATTGGTATTAAACCAGGTAACCATTTCATCAACCACTACATCATCTCTTTGCGATGCTGTTAAATCTTCTTTTGGAGTAATGGTAAACACATAACATAATTGATGATGATATTCCTGAATATCTAATCGGTAATCGTATAATTTGTGCGCTTTCTCATCGTATAGATCTAACTTATTACCTATAAAAGGTATACCGGCAATTTTTTTACCGGGATTAAAAAATAACATTTTTAATTGTTCTTTATGCTTATCTATACCACTTTTAGCAGATGTAGAAATTTCATGACCCTTTACAATATTATTTTCGCCGCAAATGGTGCCTTTCGTAAAAAATAAAGCTGCATATAATTCGGGGGTTAGGTAGTTATACTGATGTTTTTTATTGTAGAAATCACCGGTTGTTTTTTCTTCCAGTACATCCATGGTGCGGCAACCATTTACATAATTTTGTCTGATTTTACTATATAATGATGCAATAGTATTACCCGTTTTATCCTTCATTTGTATATCGTTGTAAGCAGAATAACCCAAAATCCGTAAGTTGCGAAAAGCCTTATAAAAACTGGTATCTTCTTTAATTTGTTGCAGTAATTTTTCGTAGTTAAAGTTGGTTCGCACCATTACTTCGGGTAAAGTAAACAGACCCGATTTTCCAAAGCCCACCGTAGTATCTGCCTTTGATGGATGCAAAGTGGTATCCTGAGCGTATACAGATGAAATGCTACAGCAGATTAGTACCAATATTTGTACATATTTCATTTAACAAAAAGCATTTTGTAATCCACTTTCACCTTGCCTTTACTAATATCATTCAACTTGCCTTGCAGTAATTTTTTCTTGAGAGGTTTTAAATAATCAATGAATAATTTACCATCAATATGGTCGTATTCATGCTGAATAATTCTGGCGGTTAAGCCGGTAAATGTTTCTCGGTGTGGTACAAAATGTTCATCCACATATTCTATTGTAACTAATTCAGGGCGTTGAATATCTTCCCGTATTTTAGGAATACTCAAACATCCTTCATTATACACCCATTCTTCTCCATTTAATTCCACTAATCTGGTATTGATAAATACTTTTTTTATACCCGGTTCATCCGGATAGGTTTCATCTTCTTCTTCGCGGTTAGCGAAAATTTGAGCACTATCCATTACAAACAAGCGGATGGGTTTATTGATTTGAGGTGCAGCTAACCCTACGCCATTACTGGCATACATGGTTTCCCACATATCTTCAATCAATGTATACAATCCGTCATAATCAGATGTTATTTCTGCTGCCGGTTTTCTTAATACAGGATTGCCGTATGCAACTATTGGTAAAATCATATACAAAAAGGGAGAAATTATAAATTTAAATACAACTGCAAAGATAATTGAATGTGGCTACATAGCCCTTTCCTGCAGGTAAGTTTGTAACATAATGGTGGCAGCAATCTGATCTATATTTTCTTTGATTCTTCTTTGTTTTTTCTTCATGCCCATTTCTACCATGGCTCTCGATGCCATTTTAGAAGTGTATTGCTCATCTACAGTTTTTACGGGTATTTGCGGAAAATATTTTTTTAGCTGTTCGATTGCTTTTAACACCAATGGGGTTGCATGGGTAGCTGTTTGGTCTAAATTATAAGGTTCTCCAATTAAAATCAGCTCTACTGGTTCTTTGGCTATATATTCTTTTAAAAAAGAAAATAATGTTTGTGTAGGAATGGTGGTTAAAGGCGTAGCAATGATTTGCAATGGATCGGTAACAGCAATGCCGGTTCTTTTTCCTCCATAATCAATACAAATAATTCTGGCCACAATTTCATTTTTAAAAAATAAATAAATCGGCAATTACAAAAACACTAAACACCACACTGGCAATACCATTGGCAGTCATAAATGCAATATTTACCCTGCTTAAATCATTGGGTTTAACAATGGAATGCTGGTAAAGCAACATACCTGTAAAAAGCAAAATTCCTATCCAATACAACCAGTGAAAATGACCATAATAACCGGCCAATATTACACAAGCAGCACTTAAAAAATGTAAAAACGAGGAAATACGTAGTGCGGCAGCTTTTCCAAATACAGCAGGAATGGAGTATAAATCCTGCGATTGATCGAATTCTATATCCTGTAAGGCATAAATTACATCAAAGCCACTTACCCAAAATATTACTGCAAATGAAAATAAAACAGGCAGCAGGTTAAAGGTTCCGGTTACTGCCAGATAAGCCCCAATTGGTGCCAATGAAAGCCCTAAACCCAGCACTAAATGGCATAATGCAGTAAACCGTTTGGTATAACTGTAAAATAATACTACAAAAAGCGCTACCGGTGCCAAATAAAAACAAATTTTATTGATGAAATAAGTTGTACCCATAAACAAAAGGCAATTCAGCAAAACAAATCTTAGCGCACTTTCAGGAGAAATAATGCCTTTGGGAATTTCGCGAATGGCGGTACGTGGGTTGCGTGCATCGAAATGCCGGTCTAAATATCTGTTAAATGCCATTGCAGCATTTCGGGCAGTAACCATACATATTATTACCAATAAAAATTTTTCCAATACATACTGATTACTAAAATAGCTGTGTTGTATAATTGTTTTATTATTGCCAACTTCCTGAAACATATTAGATGTTTTCCGGTGTATTACACCAAGAAAAAAACCAATGAATGCAAAAGGCATGGCAAAAATGGTATGAGAAAACTTTACGAGACTTAAATATTTTTTTACCTTATGCATAAATTTTATTTTCTTTTAAAATGATTGGATTTTCTTCACCAGCTCCCATAAAACAATACCGGCTGCAACAGATACATTCAGTGAATGTTTGGTTCCCCATTGTGGAATTTCAATACATCCATCGCACAAACTTAATGCATCTTCACTCACCCCTTCTACTTCATTTCCCAGTACAATAGCAATTTGGGTGTTTGAAGTTATTGCAAACTGCTGTAATGATATACTTCCTTTAGCCTGTTCTACACCCCAAACGGAATAGCCTAAACTTTTCAATGAATGAACTGCGGCGGAGGCAGTTGGCACATACATCCAGTCTACCGTTTCCGTAGCTCCCAAAGCTGTTTTATGGATATCCCGATGCGGTGGTTGAGGAGTATAACCGCAAATACAAATTCCTTCCATTAAAAACGCATCGCAGGTTCTAAAAATACTGCCCACGTTGTGCATACTGCGAATATTATCTAAAACAACAATCAATGGGTGTTTAGCAGATGCTTTAAATTCCTGAACCGACTTGCGGCCCAATGCATCCATACTTAATTTTTGCATATGCAAATGTACATAGTATGTATGCTTTGAAAAGATGAGCAATTAAAAAGTTCCCCCATAAATATGAAGGAACTTAACCCTTAAAACAACCAACATGAAAAAATACAATAAACAACATAATTAATGGTTGTTTTGTTCATGCGGCTGGCTACATATTTTATACCAATGCCAAATCAAGCACTTGTTGCATGGTTTTAACATAATGAAACTGCACACCGGTTATAAAATTGCTATCTATTTCCTGTACATCTTTTTCATTCTGCCAACACATAATAATTTCTTTAAGACCGGCTCTTTTTGCTGCCAGTACTTTTTCTTTAATACCTCCTACTGGTAATACCTGGCCACGCAAAGTTATTTCACCTGTCATAGCTAAATAAGGTTTTACCTTTCGGCCGGTAAATGCTGAGGCTAACGATGTAAGCATGGTAATACCGGCACTTGGCCCATCTTTTGGTGTTGCGCCTTCAGGTACATGTACATGCACATTATGGGTAGTAAAGGCACTCATTTCAATCCCAAGTTTTTTGGCGTTGGCCTGTAAATAAGTGTAGGCTGTGGTGGCACTTTCTTTCATCACATTACCCAGATTGCCGGTAAGCTTCAATTCTCCTTTTCCTTCACTCAGTACTGTTTCAATAAATAAAATATCGCCGCCTACATAAGTCCAGGCTAAACCTACTGCTACACCGGGCATATTCGCCATTTTGTATATTTCATTATTATAGCGCTGCGGACCTAATATTTTTTCAATATCTGCTAATGAAACCGATAGTTTAATTTTATTTTTTGTAGCCAGTTCCTTGGCTTCATAGCGCATAACGGAGGCTAATTGACGGTCTAATTCTCTTACGCCACTTTCACGTGTATAGTTTTCAATAATTTTTTCTAAAATCTTATCACTGAATTTCAGATTTACTTTTGCTAACCCATGCGCTTCCATTTGTTTTGGAATGAGGTGTCGTTTGGCAATTTCAACTTTTTCTTCAATGGCATATCCACTTAAATCAATTATTTCCAACCTGTCGCGAAGTGCGGGTTGTATGTTTTGAATATCGTTGGCAGTAGCAATGAACAATACCTTGCTTAAATCATATTCCAATTCTAAATAGTTGTCATAGAAACTGTTGTTTTGTTCGGGATCCAATACCTCTAACAATGCAGAGGATGGGTCGCCGCGAAAATCGTTACCAATTTTATCAATTTCATCTAAAATCATTACAGGATTAGATGTTTTGATTTTTCTGATATTCTGAATAATTCTCCCTGGCATAGCACCAATATAGGTTTTCCGGTGCCCTCGTATTTCACTTTCATCGTGCAGACCACCTAAACTTACACGCACATATTTTCTGCCTACTGCATGGGCTATACTTTTACCTAAAGATGTTTTACCAATTCCGGGAGGGCCAATAAAACAAAGAATCGGGCTCTTCATATCGCCTTTTAATTTGAGCACGGCCAAATACTCCAGAATTCGGTTTTTTATTTTTTGCATGCCATAATGGTCGGCATCTAAAATTTTTTTGGCATTTTTTAAATCGTAATTATCATCGGTATATTCTCTCCATGGTAAATCAAGCAATAAATCTAAATGATTGTACACCACAGAATAATCGGGTGTACTGGGATGCATTCTTTCTAATTTCTCAATACCAGATTTAAACATGGCTTTGGCAGCTTCAGGCCATTTTTTGGCTTCAGCTTTCTTTTTCATTTCAGCAATTTCTCTTTCATTGGGATCGCCGCCTAACTCCTCTTTAATGCTTTTAAGTTGTTGCTGTAAAAAATAATCACGTTGTTGTTTATCCAGTTCTGTTCTGGTTTTTGTGGTAACCTTATTTTTCAGTTCTGCAAACTGCAATTCTTTGTGTAAAATACCGGTTAATTTCTCTGCCCTTATTTTGATGTTTTCAAGGGATAACAATTCCTGCTTTTCTGTAATAGAAGTATTTAAATTGCTGCTTACAAAATTGATGAGAAAGGAAGGATTTTCTATATTTTTTAAAATGATAGAAGCCTCGGTAGGTAAATTGGGAGACAACTGAATAATTTCTGTTGCCAGATCTTTAATAGTACTGATGTATGCATCAAAATCCGGGTCATTTAAAACCGGTTGATCTTCTAATAATTGTATTTGGGCTTTAAAAAATGGTTCTTCGGCTATTACTTGCATTAATTCAAACCTTTTTTTACCCTGAATAATGATGGTTGTCCCACCATCGGGCATTTTAATCAGTTTCAAAATTTTTGCAACTGTACCAATTTTACACAAATCTTTTACCGCAGGATCTTCTACTTCGGTATCGTTTTGTGCCAATACGCCAATCAGCTTATCGTTTTTATAAGCTTCATTTACTGCCTTTATGCTTTTATCCCGCCCTACTGTTATGGGCAATACCACCCCCGGAAATAATACTGTGTTTCGTAAGGGTAACAAGGGTAAAGTATCGGGAATTACAATTTTTTCTTCTTCACCTTCCCGTTCATTAATGGCAATGATGGGCATAAAATCATTCTCGTCTTCTGCTGAAAAAAGAAATTTGTTTTTGTTCATACACTACAATCTATGGTAAAAAGTCATTTTGTCACTTACAACCAATAAAAATGATTTATTTATTGGCGTATGTTTGGGGCAATATTAATGCCATTGGCAACAAAGATGGGCAAACGGTACAAAATGGCGCAAAAAAATGGCATACCCGGTAAGATATGCCATGCCATGCATTATGCAGAAATTTACATTAAAACCTAAATCCCATACCCATTTGTATTTGCTGACTTTTCCAATTATTTTGATTACTTACATCGTTCAAATTATTCAAACCTACCGCATAACGACCATAAATACGCAATACGTTAAAATTCAACTGCACGCCTCCAACCATGGCAAAATCGCCCGATTTAAAAGCATTTTGCCCATTCACCAACAAGTTGTCATTTTTATTCAGCAGTATACCAAATTGCGGCCCAAGATTGAAGGTTACCAATTTTCCAACATTATAGCGCAACAATACCGGAATGGTTAAATAATCTAATTTAATATTTTGATCGGGCGGAAAAATACCAGAAAATGTGGCTGATTTTGTGGCAGATTGGCTCCAGAGTAATTCCGGCTGAATACCAAATTTTTTATTAAAATCTATTTCGGCAAAACCACCCACCTGATATGACAATTGAAAGCCCTGATCAAAAGTTTGCCCATCAATCTTAGTTAAATTACCGCCTGCTTTAATACCGGCTCTAAAACCTTGCGCCTGTGCTATGGCCGTTAAACAAAACACACCAATGGTTAATACTATTATTTTTTTCATAAATGATTGTTTTACAGGGATAAAAGTCAATGATTGTGCCAAACTTAATTCTATATGTAAACAAGTTGCAAACAAGCAGTATTGTATGATAATATTTAAAATTAACGCTTTGTTCTATTAAGCTCTGAAAAGCTTACTGGGCATGGGTTTTAATAAACTTGGCTCAACAGTCATTAGTTATACAGAGTTTACTGAAACACTATTTGGCAATGAGTTTCAAACGAAAACAGATTTTAATAGCACAACACGTTATTTAAAATTAAAAAAGGCTAAAATTTTTTCTTGATACAATGAATGACCAATTAACTGTGCTATTGCTGCTGATTTAAACCAGTTCTATTATGGTAATTTCAGGCAAAAAACCTACTCTGCCCGGATAACCAATGAAGCCATATCCGCGGTTTACATATAAATACTGCGAGCCTTCCTGATATAATCCTGCCCATTGTTTGTACATCCATTGTACCGGACTCCATTTAAAAAAAGGCGTTTCTACACCAAATTGCATACCATGTGTGTGGCCAGACAGTGTTAAATCAATATCGGGATATTTTGTTCTAACTTCAGCATCCCAATGGCTGGGATCGTGGCTCATTAATATTTTAAAAGAATATTTTTCTGTTCCGGGATAAGCTTCCTCCATTTTACCATATTTTGGGAATCTGCCTTTTGCACCCCAGTTTTCAATTCCCAGTAATGCAATGGCATCACCGTTCTTTTCCAAAATAGCATGTTCATTCATTAAAAGGCGCCAGCCTAAAGCTGCATGTACTGCTTTCAACTTTTCCAAATTCAGTTGTTTAGCCTGTATAGATGGCCATTGAACATAATCGCCATAATCATGGTTACCCAATGTACTGTACACGCCCATTGGCGCTTTTACTTTTTCAAATACATCCATATAATCGTTCATCTCTTCGTAGCGGTCGTTTACCAAATCGCCGGTAAACAATACCAAATCGGGCTTTTGTTGCAACAACATGTTTACCCCATGCGCAACAGCCTGTTTGTTGTTAAAACTGCCGCTGTGTATATCACTAATCTGAGCAATCCTTAAACCTTTAAATGCATTGGGCAAATTCGCAAATTGCAGGCGTATATATTTTATTTGATAATTGTATTTATTTCCAAAACCATATAAAAGGATACCCATTAATGTAATACTCATACCAATACCCATCCAGCTTAAAAATAAGGAACGTGAAATAGTTTCAGCTCCATTATCGGCAAAATGAGTACCAGATTTCGTGGAAAAAAATGTTATAAGCCAAACTATACCACGCCGAATATCATCCATTAAAAAGAATACGGAAGCAATCAGTTTGGCCATGAATAAGCCAACTAATATAAAAAAAACATAATTTCTAAAAAATTTAGAAATCTGTAAGTCCTGAATATAGGGCAATGCAATTAAAGCAATCCAGCAAAGTAGGGCAATCAACCAGTAAATAACAGTTACCCATATCCGGGTTTTTTCTGAAGCGTTTTGCAGTACTGTTTTAACAGCCTGAAATACATAAACATCTAAAATAATTAAAATGGAGATAATGATCCACCAAATTCCGGTACTACGCATAAATATTTTTTTAACAGGCAATATTTTGTTCACTAAAGTTTTAATAGCATTGCAACATTGTTTAAACATCTTTCTACTAATTTTGTTAAGCAGATGACATTAAATTTTTAAATGCTTAATAATACAACTATGCAATTTACGTATTACGGACATTCTTGTTTTTTGGTTGAAGTGAAAGGCAAAAAAATTCTTTTCGATCCATTTATTACTTACAATGAATTAGCAAAAAATATTAAGGCAGATGCCATTGAAGCCGATTATATTTTTTTAAGCCATGGCCATGCCGATCATATAGCCGATTGTATTTCCATTGCCACCAAAACAGGAGCAAAAGTGGTTGCAGTTTTTGAAATTCATGAATGGCTCAATAAAAATGGCGTTGCCAATACACACCCCATGAACACAGGCGGCAAATGGCAATTTGATTTTGGAACCGTTAAATGTGTGGTAGCACAACATAGCAGCGCACTGCCCGATGGAACTTATGGCGGCAATCCGATTGGATTTGTTTTTACTACTGATGAAGGTAATTTTTATTATAGCGGCGATACGGCACTTACCTTAGACATGCAACTCATTCCCGGTTGGGCTGCCTTAAATTATGCCATTTTCCCCATTGGAGATAATTTTACCATGGATGTTGCCGATGCGGTAAAAGCAGCCGATTTTGTGCAATGTAAACATATTATAGGCGTACATTATAACACATTCGGTTTTATTAAAATAGACACCGAAGCTGCAAAAATAGCATTTGCCACCGCCGGCAAAACGCTGCATTTACCAGCTATAGGCGAAACCATTCCGCTTTAAACATTCTAATCAATCATAAAATACCAGCCTCTTCCGCAAAAAAGAAGGGTTTTTTTAAGTTTTGGCAACAACCACCACCGCTTATTATGCATCATTCATTTTTTTGCAACCCCGCTATTAAAAAAATTCTAACTGAAAAAACACATCAAAATATGAGAAATTAAATATGAACACATGCAACAGAATACTTTAGATTTGCAATCTTGATAAATTGGGAAATCCTTTCTTATTTTTAATTGCATTTTAAGCAATCAACCCTATGGCGAGAATTATTAGTATTGCAAACCAAAAAGGAGGTGTAGGTAAAACCACTACAGCTATTAATCTGGCTGCCAGTTTTGCAGTTTTAGAGTACAAAACATTATTGGTCGATGCTGATCCACAGGCCAACAGCACTACCGGTGTTGGTTTCGATTTGCATAATATTACCAACAGTTTATACGATTGTATGGTAAATAATGCATCCGCAGAAGATGTGGTTTTGAAAAGTGAAATGCCTTATTTAGATGTTATCCCTTCTCATATTGATTTGGTAGGCGCCGAAATTGAAATGATCAATTACCCCAATCGGGAAAATGTTTTAAAAACAGTTTTAGAACCCATTAAAGAAAAATACGATTTTATTGTTATTGATTGTTCCCCTTCTCTTGGATTGATTACTGTAAATTCATTGGTTGCGGCCGATAGTGTTGCTGTTCCGGTTCAATGCGAATTTTTTGCTTTGGAAGGATTGGGGAAATTATTAAATACCGTAAAAATTGTGCAAAACAGGTTGAATCCGAATTTACAAATAGAAGGCATATTAATGACGATGTATGACGGCCGCTTACGTTTATGCAATCAGGTAGTCAGTGAAGTGAGAAGGCATTTCGACGATTTGGTTTTTTCAACCATTATTCATAGAAATACCAGATTAAGTGAAGCACCCAGTGTAGGCAAACCCGTTATTTTGTACGATGCAGAAAGCAAGGGCTCTGTTAATTATCTGAATTTAGCCAAAGAAATTTTACAAAAAAACGAAATGACCAATATGTCGAACACAGAACGAATAATTGAATAGACCTTTTTACCTGTCATTTCAAAATAACTAATTCATCAGAACACATCATTGATTATGAGTGCACCAAAACAAAATAAAGCTTTATTGGGTAAGGGCATCCGCTCTTTACTGCAAAATATTGATGAAGATTTAAAAAATACAACCGGCCATCTTAAGAACCAGGTAGTTGAACAGGTTACCGGAGTAATGCGCATACCCATTCAGGATATTCAAATCAATCCCAAACAGCCCCGGCGTGATTTTGATGAAAATGCTCTTCAGGAATTAGCAGCTTCAATTAAATTACACGATATCATCCAACCTTTAACAGTATCTAAATTAGCCTCCGGAAAATACCAGCTCATTGCAGGCGAAAGAAGATACAGAGCAAGCAAATTAGCCGGATTAAAAGATGTACCGGTATATATTCGACAGGCTAATGATACAGAATTATTAGAGCTGGCTTTATTAGAGAATTTACAGCGTGAAGATTTAAATGCGATTGAAATTGGCTTAAGCTACAAACGCATGATGGAAGAATTAAATTATACACAGGAGCAGGTAGCCGAAAGAATGGGTAAGGAAAGAAGTACCATCACCAATTATATACGTTTATTAAAATTGCCGCCTGATATTCAGTTGGCAGTAAGAGGCGGTAAAATTAGTATGGGGCATGCAAGAGCATTAATCAATATTGATAGTGTTGATAAACAGCTATTTGTTTTTAATGAAATTAAATCAAAGGAATTAAGTGTGCGCCAAACCGAAGAATTGGTGCGCCAAATGTATAAGGCACAAAACCATCAGGCTGTTAAATCTTCCTCAAAAAACCAATTACCACCGGCTTATAAAAAAATTGAAGATAATTTAGCCTCTCACTTTGGTACCAAAGTTTCGCTGGCACATCAAAAAACAGGGAAAGGAAGTATTACATTGGAATATTATTCTTTACAGGAATTGAATAAAATTTTAGAGCTTATGAATATAAGCGTTAGCTAAAAATGAAGGTAAGCATTACAATATTCGGTATCATTATTTTTTTGAATACTGTATCTACTGCATTCAGCAGGAATGGCAGCAGTTTACCCGGCAGCAACATTCATGAAAAATTTCTGATGGATACTACGGGTGAAAACAACCAGAAAGAGGCCACAGGTCCTATTATCAAAAAAAAACACAATCCAAAAATTGCCACGCTCCGCTCTGCCATATTACCAGGTTTAGGCCAGGCATATAATCGCGAATACTGGAAAATTCCTATTGTTTATGGTGCTTTGGCTATTCCTACCATTACCTATTTATACAACAATACCTGGTACAAACGAACCAGAGATGCATACAACATAAAAATTAATAACGATACTGCTCATTTTGCCAATATTTATCCCATTTTACAAAATGTAGATCCGTCTGCTTTACAAACCTATCGCAACTCATTTAGAAAAGACAGAGACTACTCTATTCTCTGGTTCATGATTTTATGGGGTTTAAATGTAGTAGATGCCACAGTATATGGGCATTTAAAAGATTTTGATGTTAGCAACAATTTAAGTTTACATATTGAACCCACTTATAATCCTATGCTTTCGGCACCGGGATTAAGTTTTACCTTTAGTTTCAGAAATAAACACAATATTTTAAAACCATTACCCGATGTCAGGTAAATGGTATTTGTTTAAACCCCAAGCAATCGAATCATGAAAATTGCATTAATAGGTTATGGTAAAATGGGCCAGGCCATTGAAAAAGTGGCAGTAGCCAAAGGTCATGAAATTGTTCTAAAAATTGATGTAAACAATGCACATGAATTGAATGCAGCACATTTACAGAAAGCAGATGTTGCGATTGAGTTCACGGGCCCGCACAGCGCCTTCAGCAATGTAATGCAATGCATCAACAGCGGCACACCGGTAGTTTGTGGTTCAACCGGCTGGTTAGCAAAATGGCATGCAATAGAAGCGGCTTGTATACAACAAAAAGGTTCATTAATTTATGCCAGCAACTTCAGTATAGGCGTTAATCTGTTTTTTGAATTAAATAAATTTCTGGCACATTTAATGAAACAGCATCCGGAATATGAAGTAACTATTACAGAAATTCATCATACACAAAAAAAAGATGCACCCAGCGGTACAGCTATTTCATTGGCAGAACAAATTATGCAGGAAATACCATCGAAAAAAAAATGGGTTAATACCATTACAAACCTCGCAGATGAATTAAGTATCATTTCAGAGCGAATTGATCCTGCACCCGGCACACACAAAATTTTGTACCACTCAACAATTGATGATATTGAAATTGTACATACCGCACATAGCCGAATGGGCTTTGCCGACGGAGCAGTTTTGGCTGCCGAATTTTTGATAGGTAAACAGGGAATTTTTACAATGAAAGATGTATTAGGGTTACATTAAAACCGCTTACATGTTTTTTGAATCAGAAAAACAACTTCCTTTCTTGT
Organism: Hydrotalea lipotrueae; assembly: GCF_019249625.1. Lineage (NCBI taxonomy): Bacteria > Pseudomonadati > Bacteroidota > Chitinophagia > Chitinophagales > Chitinophagaceae > Hydrotalea > Hydrotalea lipotrueae. Next base: position 130,135 of record NZ_JAESDL010000003.1, read on the forward strand.
AGCAATCAATACAAACTAACGTATTGTGCTATTAAGCTCTGAAAAGCTTACTGGGCATAAGTTTCAATAAAATTGGCTCAACAGCCATTAGTTATACAGAGTTTACTGAAACACCATTAGGCAATAAGTTTCAAACGAAAACTGATTTTAATAGTACAACACATTACAAACTACTCAACATTTAGCATGGTGATTGTTATTCTATTATCATGAATTTACAAATGCATAACAATAAAATAACTACATTTAACAGCATGTTGAAAAAGCAAAATAGTTCACGATATTCGTTAAAAGTTTTAACATTGAATATAAAATAACCCTGAGTATGCTGTCTAAAAAAACACAATATGCTTTTAAAGCACTGATTTATCTTGCACAACATCAGGATAATGATCCTGTTTTAATTGCAGAAATTTCTAAAAAGAAAAATATTCCAATAAAATTTCTGGAAAACATTCTGCTCGAATTAAAAAAAGTAGGCATTTTAGAAAGTAAGAAAGGCAAGGGTGGTGGCTATTTTTTTAAAAGTCCACCTTCATCCATTCCTTTGGCAAAGGTGATGCGTACTGTGGAGGGGCCTATTGCTTTATTACCTTGTGTAAGTTTAAATTTTTATGAGAAATGTAAAGATTGTGAAGAAGAAGTCTGTGGCCTGAATAGAGTGATGATAGAAGTAAGAGACGCTTCTTTAAAAATTTTAGAAGGTAAAACTGTGGCAGATTTAGCCATGTTGTCATGATAAAAAAAGCAAATATTATTTTTACTCCTGAACATTTTCATTGCCGTCATCGTATCTGCACAGCCCGTACACGAAATAAAACATAGTGATACAACAAAACCTGTATTATTCACTACAGTGTATCAAAATAATTTTTAAAACTAAACATGCGGCAAATTAGCAATCATATCTGCAGTCATTAATTGCAAATTAAAATCGGGTTGCCAGTTCCAATCTTTTCTTGCGGTAGTATCATCAATACTTTGCGGCCAGCTATCGGCAATGGTTTGGCGGTAATCGGGCTGGTATGCAATGGTAAAATCAGGAATAAGTTGCTGAATGGCTGCTGTAATTTCTTTTGGTGAAAAACTCATGGCAGCAACATTATAAGAAGTTCGTACAGTTATTTGATCCTGTGGTGCCTCCATTAAACTTAATGTGGCTTTAATGGCATCGGGCATATACATCATTGGTAAATAAGTGTCTTCTTTCAGAAAACAGGTATATTTTTGTTCTTCAAGTGCACCATGGAAAATTTCAATGGCATAATCAGTTGTACCACCACCCGGGGCAGACTTATAACTGATTAAACCTGGATAACGAAGGCTTCTTACATCAACACCATACCGTTGATGATAATAATTACACCAAAATTCACCTGCGTATTTACTGATACCATAAACAGTAATAGGCTCAATAATGGTTTGTTGCGGACAATTTATTTTTGGTGAAGTAGGTCCAAAAACTGCAATACTGCTTGGCCAGTAAACTTTATGAATTTGCTCCTCCCGAGCAATATCTAAAACATTTAATAACCCCTGCATATTCAGGTTCCAGGCAAGATTTGGATTTTTTTCGCCGGTAGCAGATAAGATAGCCGCCAATAAATAAATCTGTGTAATATTTTGCCGTATTACCTGCACATGCAACATTTCCTTATTCATTACATCTAAACTAACATAAGGCCCTGTACCCTTCAGTAAATCATTTTCTTCCCGTAAATCAGAAGCCACAACATTTACATTGCCATACACTTTTCTTAAAGCAAGGGTTAATTCTACACCTATCTGTCCGCTGGCTCCAATCACCAAAATTTTATCTTTCACCATTTAATTTAAATTTACTAACAATTGTTAGCGCAAAGAAAACAAAAATGCATGTAAGTTCGCATTTCAATAACTCATTTAATTTTATGATGCCTGCATACTTATCTTCTGTATTAAAAAATCAACAATATCATCCACAACAATTTTTTTTAATTGCCGGGCCCTGTGTAGTAGAAAATGAAGAATTGGTAATGGAAGTAGCAGATAAAGTATATAGCACCTGCATAAAATTAGGTATACCTTATATATTCAAGGCCAGTTATCGAAAAGCGAACAGAACCAGTGCTAACTCCTTTACCGGTTTGGGCGATGAAGTTGGATTATCGTTAATTGAAAAAGTAGGTAAAACGTTTGGCTTGCCTACAACATCAGATATTCATGCACATGATGAAGCAGCCGAAGCAGCAAAGTATATAGATATTTTACAAATCCCCGCTTTTCTTTGCCGGCAAACTGATTTATTGCAGTCTGCCGCAGTTACCCATAAAATTATTAATGTAAAAAAAGGACAATTTTTAAGTGGCCCTGCCATGCAGTTTGCAGTTGATAAAATTAAAAAAGCCGGAAACCAACAAATCATGTTAACAGAACGAGGTACTACATTTGGGTATCAGGATTTGGTGGTAGATTACAGAAATATTACCTGGATGAAAGCTTTAGATACACCGGTGATAATGGATTGTACCCATAGTTTACAACAACCAAATCAAACCAGTGGCGTTACCGGCGGTAACCCTGCGTTAATTGAAACCATTGCAAAAGCAGCAATAGCAACCGGGGCAGACGGTTTATTTATTGAAACCCATCCCAACCCGGCAAAGGCGCTTAGTGATGGAGCCAATATGCTGCCACTTCATTTACTGGAAAATTTACTTGAAAAACTGGCCGCTCTGAGGGAAACAGTGGTTAAAATTGGTTAATACAATTGAAAAATATTTTATAAATACTTCAGCGGATTTCTTCTCGCATTGAGAATGTATCGCTTTATATTCATCCAGAAAGCAAGAATCATATATATAATCAGTGGTGAGCCCATGGTTAGAAATGAAATATAAATAAACCACATCCTAATTCTTGAAGTGGCAATACCAAGTTTTTCACCTATTGCTGTGCAAACACCAAAAGCATGCATTTCCATAAACTCACGTAACTTATTCATCAGTTTCATAGTGTTTATTTTAGAAATAAACTTTATGCAATTTACTGTATTTACAAATAGTAACTGCAAAACAATTCATAAAACAGTTTTTTATCGCCTTTTGTTTTATCGTAATTTTGCATTTTTAAAAAACTTGAAACAGTTCACTTTATTAAAGTCATCTCTTTTCATTCATCAAATTATAAAATAGCAATTATGGCATTCGACATTGAAATGATTAGAAAAGTTTACGCTGAAATGCCGGCTAAAATAGCCGCAGCCCGTAAAACTTTAGGCAGACCCTTGACACTGGCAGAAAAAATATTATTTGCACACCTACACTCAGAACAACCTTTAAATAACTTTGAAAGAGGCAAAAGTTATGTTGACTTTGCTCCAGACAGAGTAGCGATGCAGGATGCTACCGCACAAATGGCCCTGTTACAATTTATGCAGGCAGGAAGGCCTAAAGTTGCCGTACCCTCAACAGTACATTGTGATCACTTAATTACAGCACGTGTAGAAGCAAAAGAAGATTTGCAGGTAGCTACTACCGAAAGCAAAGAAGTATATGATTTTTTAGCTTCTGTTTCTAACAAATATGGCATTGGTTTTTGGAAACCCGGTGCCGGAATTATTCACCAGGTGGTTTTAGAAAATTATGCTTTTCCAGGCGGTATGATGATAGGTACTGACTCTCATACTGTAAATGCAGGTGGCTTAGGTATGATTGCAATTGGAGTTGGTGGAGCAGATGCCTGCGATGTGATGGCGGGTTTACCCTGGGAACTGAAATGGCCTAAATTAATTGGCATTAAACTAACCGGAAAATTGAATGGATGGGCCGCACCTAAAGATATTATTCTTAAAGTAGCAGGCATACTAACAGTAAAAGGCGGAACCGGCGCCATTGTTGAATATTTTGGTGAAGGAGCAGCTGCCCTTAGTTGCACCGGAAAAGGAACCATTTGTAATATGGGGGCTGAAATTGGTGCCACCACTTCTACATTTGGTTATGATGATAGCATGAGCCGTTATTTAAAAGCCACCGGCCGCAAAGAAGTAGCTGCAATGGCAGATACCATCAAATCATATTTGAATGCTGATCCGGAAGTATATGAAAATCCCGAAAATTATTTTGATCAGGTGATTGAAATTAATTTAAATGAATTGGAACCGCATTTAAACGGGCCTTTTACACCCGATTTGGCTACACCTGTTTCTAAAATGAAAGAAGCTGCCGCTGCAAACGGATGGCCCACCAAAGTAGAAGTTGGGTTAATTGGCAGCTGTACCAACTCATCATACGAAGACATTAGCAGAGCGGTTAGTTTAGCAAAACAAGTTGCTGATAAACAATTAAAAACAAAAGCAGAATATACAATTACCCCCGGTTCTGAACAAGTAAGATTTACCATTGAAAGAGATGGCTTTTTAGATACATTTGAAAAGATTGGTGCAAAAGTTTTTGCCAATGCCTGCGGGCCTTGTATCGGCATGTGGGATAGAATGGGCGCAGAAAAGCAGGAAAAAAACACCATTGTACATTCATTTAACAGAAACTTTGCCAAACGTGCCGATGGTAACCCCAATACCTATGCTTTTGTGGCTTCGCCTGAAATGGTAACCGCATTAGCCATTGCCGGCGATTTAACTTTTAATCCATTAACAGATTATTTAACGAACGAAAAAGGTGAAAAAGTAAAACTAGACCCTCCGGCAGGCATTGAATTACCCGCCAAAGGTTTTGCGGTAGATGATCCCGGTTATCAGGCACCCGCCGCCGATGGAAGTAAGGTGAACGTTGTGGTTGACCCTCAATCAAAACGTTTACAACTCTTAGCACCTTTCCCGGCATGGGAGGGTACTGATTTAAAGGGATTAAAACTACTCATTAAAGCAAAAGGAAAATGTACCACTGACCATATCTCTATGGCAGGCCCATGGTTAAAATACCGTGGCCATTTAGATAATATTTCCAACAATTTATTAATTGGTGCTATTAACTTTTTTAACGAAAAACCCAATTTGGTAAAAAACCAGTTAACAGGCGCTTACGGCCCCGTTCCCGATACCCAAAGGGCTTATAAAGCAGCTGGTATTGATACCATTGTGGTGGGCGATGAAAATTATGGAGAAGGCTCTTCCCGTGAACATGCCGCCATGGAACCCCGGCATTTAGGTGTACGTGTAGTTTTAACCAAATCATTTGCCCGGATTCATGAAACCAACCTAAAAAAACAGGGCATGCTGGCATTAACTTTTGCTAATAAAAACGATTACGACAAAATTGCTGAAAATGATACCATTGATATTATTGGTTTAACCGAATTTGAACCCGGTAAGCCTTTAACCATAGTTTTACATCATGCAGATGGCAGTTCAGAAGCAATTATTGCCAACCATACCTACAATCAGCAACAGATTGAATGGTTTAAAGCTGGGGCTGCTTTAAATATCATCCGCAAACAAGTAGCCGGGAAATAAATAGGTTGATCAATTCAATTAAAAAAAGAGGAGCGCTGAGCAATAGGCGCTCTTTTTTTTATTTCATCCGCATTGATCGGATCAATGTATGAATAACTTAGCCTTCCAAGAGCATATCTACACTTATTTTAAAAAACAGTTTCTTATTTTAACCATAAACACTTACTTTTGCAGCCCCAATTCTGTTTTGGCAGAATCATACTTTCAAAAGGAAGTTTGTCCATTGGGTAAAAACCAATTTAAACAATTAAAAAAAGGGTAATGAACAATTACGAATTAATGATCATTTTTACCCCGGTACTTTCAGAAGATGATTTTAAATCAGCACAAAAAAAGTATACGGAACTGGTAACCGAAAATGGCGGCACCATTGTGCACAGCAATCCCTGGGGATTGAAATCACTGGCTTATCCCATTCAGAAAAAAACAACGGGTATTTATTGGGTATTAGAATATACCGCCAATCCCGGTTTCAATGAAAAATTGAAAATTCAAATGTTACGTGATGAGCAAATCATGCGTCACATGATTACAAAACTCGATAAAAACGCCGTCGAGTACAACTATGTAAAAAGAAATGGCGGATTTAAAATAACCGAAAAAATGGAGGGATAAACCATGGCAAAGAATGAAATTAAATACCTTACCGCCATTAAACAGGAAAAACCCAAAAAGAAATTCTGCCGGTTTAAAAAATATGGCATTAAATACGTTGATTATAAAGATGTTGAATTTTTAAAGAAATTCATCAATGAACAAGGTAAAATGTTGCCCAAACGCTTATCAGGCAATTCTTTAAAATACCAGCGTAAAGTAGGTGATGCCATTAAAAAAGCACGCCAAATGGCCTTATTACCATACGTAACCGATCTCTTAAAATAAAATTTCTTAGTAACCTCCCTAACCTCTGTAAAATTGAATGAGGGACAGTTTCATCAACTGGGTAAAGGGAACTAAATTCAATAATATGCAAGTTATTTTAATTCAGGATGTAGATAATTTAGGAGGCAAAAACGAGTTAGTAGCTGTTAAAAACGGTTATGCCCGCAATTACCTTATTCCTCAAAAATTAGCAGTAGAGGCTAGTCCTTCCAATTTAAAACAATTAGAAGAACGCTTAAAAGTACAGACCAAAAAAGAAACAGCTATGCTGGCTGAAATTCATAAGGTTACTGAAGTACTGAAATCATCTCCAGTAAAAATTGGCGTAAAAACCGGTACCAGTGGCAAAATTTTTGGAACGGTTACTGCTTTACAAATTACCAGCGCCATTCGCAACCAAAAAGGATATGAAATTGATCGCAGAAGAATTCATATTGTATCAGAAGTGAAAGAAATTGGCCTGCACAAAGCATCGATCGATTTTGGCAATGGCAACCTTGCAGAAATTGAATTTGATGTGGTAGCTGAGTAAAACAGCCTTTTCACCATATTTTAAACCGTAGCAAGTGCTGCGGTTTTTTTGTGCCCATCCACCACAAACCCACTTATTTAAAAAAAAATTGGGGAACCAAATAAAAAAATTATCTTCGTTTGTCCAATGACCAGTTCTTCCATTTCTCTAGAAGGTTTTCACGTAAATGCTTCAGGGCTTTTGGTTACTGTTTTCATCATTGGTATCACTTAACTTAATTTTTTAAAATGAACATTTACGTTGGAAATTTGAACTGGAACATGACCAGTGAAGACCTGCAAGAACTTTTTGCGCCTTATGGCGAAGTTACCTCAGCAAAAATCGTAACAGACAAATTCAATAACAACCGCAGCAAAGGTTTCGGTTTTGTTGAAATGCCTGATGACGAAGCTGCAAGAACTGCTATCAGTGCATTACATGACACAGATGTGCAGGATCGCAAAATCGTTGTAAACGAATCTACCCCTCGCCCTGAAGGCGAAAGAAAAAGCGGTGGCTTTAAGAAAAGCTACGGCGGTGGCGGCGGAAGCCGCGGTGGTGGATTTGGTGGTAACCGTGGCGGAAGCGGCGGTGGCTACAATCGCGATCGCGGTGGTAACGGTGGTGGATATAACAGATATTAATACCCGCAGTTCTTCTTACCTCAAAACAATTCAATCCCATTCCAAATATGAACGGAATGGGATTTTTATGTAGCATAACCTTATGGTTAAAATATCAGCATTCCTTCGTATTTACGCGTTTCAACCGTTATTTTTGCATTGAAAAATTTTTGAGCATGTCAATTGTAAATGTAGGACTGGCACAAATGAGCTGCACCAAAGAAAAACAATCCAATTTATTAAAAGCTATTGAACAAATAAAAGTTGCAGCTGCCAAAGGCGCTCAAATAGTTTGTTTACAGGAATTATTCACTTCACTATATTTCTGTGATGTAGAAGATTATGATAACTTTCTTTTGGCAGAAAATATTCCGGGGCCATCCACCGATGCATTATCAACTGTAGCAAAAAAATTGAATGTGGTAATAATAGCCTCCTTATTTGAAAAAAGAACACAGGGAATATATCATAATACCACTGCTATTATTGATGCTGATGGCACTTATTTAGGTAAGTACCGTAAAATGCATATACCAGACGACCCTGCTTATTATGAAAAATTCTATTTCACGCCAGGCGATTTGGGTTATAAAACCTTCAAAACAAAATATGCTACCATTGGGGTACTGATTTGCTGGGATCAATGGTATCCGGAAGCAGCCCGTATTACCAGTTTAATGGGGGCAGAAATACTCTTCTATCCTACTGCTATTGGTTGGGCTTCGGCACAAGATGAAGCTACAAATATTGAGCAATTTAATGCCTGGCAAACCATGCAAAAAAGCCATGCAATTGCCAATGGAGTGCATGTAGTATGTGTGAACAGAGTAGGTACAGAACAAAATGGATTAATGAAATTTTGGGGTGGTTCATTTGTTTGTAACCCATTCGGCACCATACTTCAGCAGGCATCGCATGATCATGAAGAAGTAATGGTAGTGCCTATTCATCTTGAAAAAACAGATAGCTATCGAGTACACTGGCCTTTTATGAGAGATAGACGAATCGATTCTTATCAACCCATTACAAAAAGATTTATAGACGAACCATAATGGAACAGACAACCCCGCAACAACAAGGCTATTTTTTCCCCGCCGAATGGCACCCACACAGGGCTACATGGCTTAGCTGGCCACATAAAGAAGCCAGTTGGCCCGGAAAAATAGATGCTATCTATTCGCCCTATGCACAATTTATAAAAGCAGTATCGGCAGGAGAAAGAGTGTGTATTAATGTGGCTGATGGAAAGATGGAACAATTTGCCGCAGAAATTTTACAACAGGCTTCAGTTGATCTTTCGATGATCGACTTTTTTCATCATCCTACCAACGATGCCTGGTGCCGCGATCACGGCCCCGCATTTCTGTTACACCGTACTGAACAAAAAAAAGCCATTGTTGACTGGAATTATAATGCCTGGGGCAACAAATACCCACCCTATGATTTGGATGATATTATTCCAACTCGCATTGCGGAAAAATTAGGATTACCAGTTTTTTATCCGGGTATTGTTATGGAAGGCGGTTCAGTAGATTTTAATGATGCAGGTACGCTAATTACCTCAGCTGCCTGCTTACTCAATAAAAATAGAAACCCACAATTATCAAAAACTGACATAGAAAAATATTTGCATGAATATTATGGGGTGGAGCAAATTTTATGGGTTGATGAAGGAATTGTTGGAGATGATACCGACGGGCATATTGATGATACTGTTCGATTTATAAATACCGATACCGTTGTTACTGTTGTGGAAGAAAATAAAAATGATGAAAATTATGCATTGCTGCAACATAACCTTAAACAATTGCAACAAATGCGATTATTGAATGGCAAACAACTAAATATTGTTGAATTACCCATGCCATTACCTGTTATTTATGAATCGCAAAGATTGCCTGCTTCCTATGCCAATTTTTATATTGCAAACAAAGCGGTTATTGTGCCTACATATCGAAATAAAAATGATGAAAAAGCATTTGATATTTTATCACAGTTATTCCCTGATCGGGCTGTTATCGGAATCGATTCAGCAGATGTTATATGGGGCCTGGGTAGCTGGCATTGTTTAAGTCAGCAAGAACCTACTAATTAATTTTATACTTAATAACAATAGCTATGCCTACAATAAAAGCACCAATAGCCGGTTGTATGCGCTGGGGGAAATGGGGCGCTGATTTTTCATTTACCGATTATAGTAATGTTATTGAAGCCTGTATTGAAGCAGGTATTACCAGTTTTGATCATGCAGATATATATGGAGATTATACAACTGAGGCTGCATTTGGCAAGGTGTTACAATCGCAGTCTTCAATAAGAACCAAGATTCAAATTATAACAAAATGTGGCATTGTTTTGCCTAATCCGCAGAGTGGCATTGATGCCATTAAAACCTATAATACAACTGCCAGGCATATTATACAATCTGCAGAGCAATCACTCCTTCATTTTGGAACAGATTACATTGATGTGTTGCTCATTCACCGACCCGATCCTTTAATGCATCCTTTGGAAATTGCAGAAGCAGTACACACATTACAACAACAGGGGAAAATATTGTCATTTGGCGTTTCAAATTTTCTACCCCATCAATTAAAAATGCTTTCAAAATACTTGAAAATTGAATACAACCAAATTGAAGCATCTATTTTACATCTTCATCCTTTTGTGGATGGCACTTTAGATGCGTGTATTGAACACAATATTACACCAATGGCCTGGTCGCCTTTAGGGGGTGGATTAATTAATGATGACAATCATCCCCGATATAGAAGTATTATTCAGGTGGCAACCACCATTGCAACAAGATTCAATACAGGAGCGAATGAAATTTTAATTGCCTGGTTGCACAAACATCCCTCAGGTATTTTACCGGTTGTAGGTACTACTAAAATGGAAAGATTAATTCAGGCAAAAAATGCCGCCTCCATTCAACTCACCAATGAAGATTGGTTCCGGTTATGGGTAGCAGCAAGGGGTGAGGAAATTGCCTGATTTAATCAGCATCTTTTTTCCCGGAATCTGGTATCAAGACAAATGCAGCACGCATTGGTTTTGGAACAGTGGTATGTAACCCTTTTATTCCTTTCCAAAGCACTTCATTAAATGCTTCTTCAGGCACTCTGTCTTCTTTGGTAAAATCAAAATGCTGGCTCATCATTGATAACCTGTTCTTATGAACATTTATTTCATCCAAATCTACGTTTGAAGGAATGTGCTGATAAGGCGTATAATTAGCCTGATTGGTAAACGAGCGCCACAATGGTGTAGCAGCCGCATCATACTGCGACATAGGTGGTAAACCTAATATTAATTCAATGGTTCTTAATACAGAACTGGTTGAATACATGGTATGATCAACAAATCCTCTTTTAATAAAGGGGCTGATTACATAAACAGGCGCCCGATGCGCATCTACATGATCGGGTCCATTTTGTGCATCATCTTCTACAATAAATACTACAGATTGATTCCAGACAGCACTATGCGATAAATGCTCAATAAATAAACCCACTGCTAAATCGTTATCAGCCACATGAGCAAATGGGGAAGGCCTGCCTAATTTCATACCTTCAGTATGATCGGTAATAAGCCTTAAAGTATTGAATTGTGGTAATTGATGAATAGCTACTAACGAATCAAAATCTCTTTTCCACTGAGTCACCCGGCTGGTATCTCTAACATACATATCCCAACCTGTAAAATATGGGCAAATATGGTTTTTTAGCACCGGGATGTTAGGTTTATAATCATCTGCAAATTCACCATAAGTTCGGTAACTGATGCCTTGTTTTTTACACCAGCTCCATATAAATCCATTTTTATTATTAGCAATAGGTCTTTTACCTTCCGCATCATAGGAACCACCTCTACCGCCATAGCTGGTTGGCCATGTTTTTTCCAGATAATCGTTGGCATAAGCACCTAAACTCCAGTTATGTCCATCGGCACTTACTTCTGCATCACAATAAAAATTATCTAATAAAACAAATTGTCTGGCCAATGCATGCTGGTTAGGCGTAATTTTTTCACCGAATAAAACCAATGACGTATCTCCATTGCCTTCTGGCATATCACCCAGTACCTGATCATAAGTACGATTTTCTTTAATAATATAAAAAACATACTTAATAGGGGAAGTATCACCAACCTTTGCAGGAATAGGGTTACCGGCCTCACCCTCGGCATGTAATTCTTTATACTTATTATAGGGTGTATTTTGATATACCTGTTGTGAATACAGTGCCAATAATGCTTTATCAGGTTCAGGAATAATACTCAGGCTACCTTTAAACATTCCTGCAATATATTCAACAGGTCCTTTTACTGTATTATCGGCTTTATGATACCATACACTTTCACTTTTAGAAGCAGGATTGGGGCCTAAAGGATTCGCAAAAGATTGTAAACCTTTCCCGTTCGTAACAAAAATATTTTTGCCAATTACTTTTACATTGGTAGGATACCACCCAACAGGAATAAAACCTTTAGAAAAACTTTTTCCGGGAATAGCAACATCAAACACTGCAAGACAATTGTTATCTGCATTTGCAACATATAAAGTATGACCATCTTCCGACAAAGCAACACCGTTGGTAGTTGACCCCGTTGGTGCATTCGGATACAATGCAGTGTTGAGCGTTTCAATTACTTGATGTAAGTTTGTATTAATAACGGATACGGTATTATCATCCGCATTTGCTACAAAAAGATATTTTCCGCTGTGCGATAAAACCATTTCATTAGGATGACTGCCTACATGAATACTGTCTGTAATTTTTTGTTTCAAAGTATTGTAACAGAGAATTTTTTCTCCACCCCATACACTGATATACAATTTATTCTTTTTAGGAGAAAATAAACAGGTATAAGCTTCAGCACCTAATGGAAGTTTTGAAAGAATGGTATTTTTTTGTAAATCAATGATATAGAGGCTATTGTTTTCTTTGGTAACAACATACAATTGATGCTGTTGATGATCAACAGCTATGCCTGCCGGTGAAACTTTTACCGGCCATTTTTTATCTAAAATAATAGAGTCATGTAAGTGCAGTTTACTATTATTGATTTTGTAAACCAAAATACGATTATCATTTCCGCCGGATACGTATAGATACTGATCATTTTTACCAAATACAAGGCCATACCAACTTTTGGGAATGGTTACACTATCTAATCTTAATTGCTGTTGAGCATCAAATAATTCAATGGATTGTGTGCTTTGTCCATTATTGGTTACTGCCAAATATTTTTTTGAAGTACTAACAGCCATATTCAAAGGCAAATCGTCCAAAGATAATTGTTTACCGGCGGGGGTTAAGCTCCATCCATTGGGTAGCATAGTTTTAGTACCGGGCAAACTAACCTGTTGTGAAAACAAGGACGAGCCATACAACATAGCAACAAACATTAAAATACGATAGCGCATCATGGTATGTTTTAAAAATAAAGTTATGAAAGATTTCATAAACCTTGGTTTAAGGAATTATGAAATGCCATATTATTGGAATACTTCAAATTTTTAGAGTGATTGAATATATTGCCTACAACGGTTTCGCATTGGCGATATGGCGACATTAGAATTCCGTACTTCAGTTTTGCTTTTGTCAATTAATTACAAATAAATATACTATTATAAATTTTCTTTTTTTGCTACTTTTTTCTTTTAGTATACAGTCCGGAAACAATGATAAAAAATACAAAAGTTCATTATTTATGCTAAAGATCAGCATTCTTCGTCTGCCGAAACTGAAGCTGATTAGCGATATGCAGCCGATTTTTCTTACGTCGCCACGCTATATATGTCAATGCAATTTTGCAGGCAGGCACTGTTATATTTACTCAAACAAAATTTTGTCAATAAGAAAGAAAGGCTTTTTATTAAATCTTTCAAATCCCTGTATAATTATACTTCTTATGCAAATAATTAATTTAGGCCGCATCGTATTTCAGTTCTTTGAAAGTCTTGGTTTAAATCTGCGGCTAATCTTTATTAACCTATAATTTTATTTTGGTTTTGCGTAGTATATAACAAATTATAAGCATAATTGTCAATATCCTTATAAGGTAAATAAAGTAAAATATTGCTTCCTATTGAAGTAAGCCCGATAGCTGTTTTATAATTTTTAAGTATTAATAATTCCTTTAGAACTTAACTTGTGCATAATGCTTCTTTTCTTCCAATTTAAACGTACACTCGGCGTATGTTTTCAACTACGCCGTACTTTTTTGTGCATTGGCTACTTTACACTTATTCTACCCTCATAAAACGAATGTACAAATTTTACAAATCGTATATCATCATTATTTTGTATAGCACATGCTACTTAGAAAAAGGGCGTAGCACAGCCATATGCCCAGTGTCTTTTCGTTTTTATTTAAATAAACTACGCTGAGTTGAGCTTGCGTGAAAAATTAACCACAGAGAATACACAAAGGGTTACACAGAGTGCACAAAGAAAAGTGCCAATAACCTCTACGAAAATGCCCATCCCCCCACCCTCCTCCCTCCTCCCATACAAGTTCAATTCAACAGCGTTGTACAACGCTGTAAACCCGGAGGTGGGTGGAGTTTGAATGGGCTGTGTTGCGGTTGTTTACCTGCGGATTGTACGGTAAATTTTTGCGGAAAATAACACCAAAAAAATTTGGAAAAGGAGGTTACGGTGTTGTATATTGTATGCAACAAATTGAATATACTATGGCTACCATTTCTAACTGCTTTGTATCGGGTACGTTCAACGGATTAACGTTTTATGTGGTGAACGGTAGGCAATTGGTGCGCACCAAAACTTCTATCAACAAACAACGGTTTTTGAGCGATCCGGCTTTTGCCCGCCTGCGCCAATACAGCGAATGGCTAAAGCTGGCATCACCCATTGCCAGTAAACTATACCGGCAATTACTCCCTTAAAAAGGATTACAACAACGCATGACAGGTAAACTCATTCAATGGCTAAAACAGGGTGTACAGTTGGCGGCGACTGTGCAACGTTTAATAGCTGCTTATTTTCCTGTGCAAGAACCGGTACAGAAACGACATGCCGTTGTATATTGGAAACCGATTGATATGGTACATGGCAATGCTAACAATGCTTTGCAGCAACCCGCTATTGTAAAATGGCCATGGCTTTTTTGGAAAGTGCATGCCGATATGCGTACCTAACAAAAGGGTGGTACCCAATTCATGGCACCATCCTTTATATTGGAATTTCAGACAGATCATCTGTTTATGCTTTCACTGCTTTAATAAAATTGCCGGCAGTATCAAAAATTAAATCCTGACCATTTACTTCGGCTTCGTAATGCACGGTACCATTGGTCTTGGTGATGCGAGAGGCAGCTCTTATTTTATAATTGGTAATTTTATTTTCAAGATACAGCATTACTGCAGGCGGTAATTCAGCTATTGCTATAACCACCTCTGTTTGCAACATATTTCCATTGGCATCAAAGCATATAATGGTTGCTTTTCCATTTTGCTGAAAAGCTGCTTCATAATTAGCATGCTCTTTTTCCCAAAATGGGATAACACCGGGATAATGTTTAAAAAAAGCTGTTTTTACCAATTTAGGAACATCCATTTTATACAATTGTTGCGCAAATAACTTTCCGTTATATAAAACTAAGCATACAAAAAACAGTGTTATTTTTTTCATGACATTTATTTTGTTGTAACACATAAGAATTCAATGATGTTAAAAAGTAAAATGCAGGCTTGCCCTTAACCCAAATGACGGAGTATTGGGCTGATGCAAGTAAGTTAAACGCCAAATGGCATCTAACCTCAACACATGAAATATATTATCGATACCATAACCCACTTCTGTGTAAGGCACACCATCCGGCACTTTAAAATGATAATTGATAGTTTGGTCATTATAAGCATTTGCAATTTTATTGGCTTCTGTCATACTGCCTTCCAATGCCCTTACTGAAAATACACTTCGCCATTTTAAACGGTAAATCAGTGGCAAATGATTAAATGGAAAACCACCCAATTGCTGTTCCGCAAAAAAACTAAGATACCTGTCGCTGGCAAACTCATACCGGTACATATTATTAAAGGCATATTGGTTGTAATAATACGTATCATTACCTTTTGCTACATCTAACAAAACAAGGGGCAACACACCATTCGTAATTCCAGCATTGAAAGCATATTTTAAATCTCCAACACCATGTATCATCAAGTGTTGGGAAATTGAAAAATGATATTTTTGATAGGCTAAATCTGATTGCAGGGCATAAATATTACTGGCAATTCCATTTGTGAAGGTAAATGCAACAATCGGAAATTTACTGCTGATGCTACTGCGTTGAAAAGAAGTAATCACATATTTTTCTTTAAATGCGTAACGTACACCGAAGGATACATTGTTATCCCGGTATCCATCCATCTGCGGATTGGGATCATTCACAAGAATGGGTTTGTAGTTCTGATAAGAGAAATAGGAATTAAACAGCGGACTCAACTGTTGGGTAGCAATCTGAATATGAAAAGAGAGCCCGCTTGCATAAAATTTTTGGTATTGAATCTGGAAAGATTGATTGTCTACCAAATAAATGGCTGAACGGGGTATTCGCAACAACAATGAGCCGAAAAGGCTATTCTCGTTAAGTTCATCTGCATTATCTTTTAAAGGAGAAAAATCTTTTTGCCAGGAAAACCTGAGGGTTTCCCATGCATAATGATTGAATACAAACAGTGTATGGAATGCATATCGGGGTTTCTTGTCTTTCATACCCATTCCTACATATCCGCCTAATTGCACTGTTTTACTGAACAGGGTATTGGTGCGTAAACCCAGGTTAAATCGCTTGCCTTCTATATAGTTGGATGTAAATGATTTATACAGATTTCCAATATCTATTTTACCCATTGGGTAATATCCGGTTGCCAGTGTTTTTAACACATTACTATAGGTTTTAAATTCCGGAATTTGTTTCAGAGCATCTACTTTTTGATATAAATATTTTTTGGAACCATCAAAAGTAAACAGGTCATTATCGGCAGGCAGCATATTGTGCTGTTTGCTGCGTAAACCAACTTCAGGATGTGTAGAAGGTTCCCGAACCAAGGGTATAATGGGCTCATTCACCCGTACATTTTTATAAGCTTCTGTTTGAATGGCTGTAAAACCGGGTTGTTTGTTAGATAACAATTTAAATGAAATACTAGTATTACTTGCAGTTAAAGCATACACTGAATCACGTATTAAACTAAATTGCTGCTGTAAACGTATTTCATCTACCCAGTTCAAATTGGAGCCTTTTGCAGTTACCATACTCATTTCAGCAATGGCATACCGTTTAGCATCTACCCAAACATACCCTTCAAATGTATTACCACCTGCACTTAATGGTGCAAAATTAAGTTTATACAATGTTTGTGATTCTTTCACACTTGTATCGGTAATGGTATAATGATAATGATTGAGTCCATTGGCAGATAGTGGACTGATGAATTGAGCTTTTAAAAGTGTGATGTAATTGTCATAAATATTGATGGGCATTTTAAAATCGTCCATATTTTGAATAATACTTTCATTTTTAATGCCGGATGTTTTTTGTTGATACAGTTGATAGTTTTGCTGATGAGTAGTCAGATTAAATTGATAAGCCCCTATTTGTTCGTGTATAAAAACGGGTATATTCACTGTTGCAGTACCCTGTACTGCACTATCAAAAAAAAATTGTTTAAAAGGCCTCAGCAATTTGCTTTGTATCATTTTATTTGATAAATGATTCACATCAATTTCAATGGCATGATACACATCATACTGCAGGGTATGAAAAAAAACAGGGTTATTGGCAGGTTTATGTTTCATGATTTTTTTAAACAGGCTGATGGCAGGATCATATCCTTTTGGGTAAACAATTACATCCTGTAATGTATTGTTGGTTTCCATTAATGCTACCCTAATTTTTGCAAGTAAATTAACTGGTACCGGATATAAAACAGGCGCATAACCCATGCAGCTAATGCGTAAAGTATCAGGAACAGGTGCATGATACAAATGAAACAAACCCAATGAATCGGTAACTGCCCCTCTTTTTTGATGCAACCATCGAATGGTTGCATTACGAATGGGTTGCTGAGTTAAGCTATCCATAACCTTTCCTTCAACAAAAAAGCCTTGAGCTACAACAGCACTATGGATAAAAAATAGGCATATCCACAAGAAAGTTGCGTATAATATGGTACGGTATTTTTGCATATTTAAAAAAAGTAAATGAAAGCCCTTTAGAAAAAGGGCTTTGGATATATTTCCGGTTATGTGATGCATCGAAACTGTACTATACTATGCCCGGAAAATATATTTTATGTTGGGGGGATGATGAACAAATCTAATCATACTCTGTATCTGTTTCACAAGAACAACCTTCTTTAAATAATTTACCCGGTTGCCCGGTTGAATCTTCATATTGCCCGGTTTGCTCCACTTTTGTTTCTGTATTCAGCAATGCACCGTTAGTAGAAAACAATGCAAGTTGTTGCATACCGTTGATTATAAAGTATGCACAATAGCCTATACTGTCTTTTACATACCATTTTACTGGAATAACTTTTGCATATTTTGCGATAAATGAATCTCTCACTATCACAGGTATGGAATCGGCCGGAACTACCCTGCAAAAATTACTTATTTCATTTTTTTCATGTCCCTCTTTTTTACAGGCAAATAAAAAAAATGCAGCCAGAACAAAAGCGGGTATTAATATTTTGCAAATGGTAAGCCTCATAAAAGTGTTTTCAGGTAAGATGCTGATAATATGAAAATAGTTGGGTTACTTTTTAATTTTTAGAAAGAAATATTTATCCCTGCTTCAATACCCAACTGATACGGTATGGTTGAAGGCAGTTTACTATTGGTAATAGATTGCATACCCATCTGAAAATTAGGAGTAATGAATAAAGAAGTACCGGTACTAAAAGCGTATTGAAAAGAGGTACCTGCAAAAACACTGAAATACATTTTCTTCAAACCCTGTAAGGAAGTAATTACTTCCTGTTCAGACTGGCTACCATTTTCAAAGCTTGTTTCTATGGTGGCATTCTTTAATACATTCAGTGCAATACCAACAGTGGGTGTTATCGACCATTTATTTTTATTCAACTGATAGCCCAATCTAAGCGGTACGCTGATATATTGCAAAGTATGTTTCGCCGTAGTGGTATACAGACTGTCACCAATTTGAGGTTGCACACTAAAAGAAGGTGATACATATGCATAGCCGGTTGAAGTAGTATATTTATACTGCACCAAACCATTGCTGTTTTGTGAAGCATAAATGGTTTTTGGCTGAATGGTTACGAATGATTGTGTGTACTGTAACCCAGTTGAAATCTGCCAATGCTTTACCCGATATTGTGCCAAAACACCGATTGAATAAGACAGCTCATTATTCTCTCCCTGATTGCCTTGCTGATTGCCCTGTCCCGGTTGGCTAACACCACCCGATGTATTGTGTAAATAGTTCATAAAATAGGGAGCAGCCACCAATGCAATTGAAAAATGTTGCCGTGTTAATTTTGAAATGAGCATGGAGGAAACCGGTATGGAAGGTGCAATCGTACTTGCATTGAATATGTATTTATTTTTTTCATCATTCAATTGATAAACATTTGCAAACAATACAGGTGCAACAGAATATGCGGTGTGATAATTTTGGGTGTAAAAACTATCTTCAGCAGGTAATGGTGTGTTATTTATAGTTCTATGAATACCAACAGAACGTAATAAATGAGCCGAAAAGGGAATAACAGCAGATTTTTGAACCAGAGGATTTTTTTGTTGATTTGCATAAGAACGGATTTTATTTTTATTGAGAATTTTGCTTTCAGGCTGAGCCCAATAAGGGTTTACAGATGGCGCCATAATAGCTGTCTCTGATTTTTTTGAATTGTTTATTTGAGATAGCGGCGCATTTTTATCAGATGGCATTTGCTTTCCGGAAGATGGGCCGGTTAATGCTCTCTGTACATAATCATTTTTCACCTGATGAATAGAAGGGCGTATGGTTAATAAAAGCAGTGCTACAAATAAACATATAGCAATAATGGCAGCAGCACCTCTCCAGTAAATAAATTTTCGTTTATATTTTTTATTTGCTTCGTTATTTAAATGGAGTGCAATATTTTCCCAAATGTCGGTATCGGGCATTTCACGCATATTATCAATATGCTGTTTAAAAATATCGTCTATATCTTCTAAAGGGTTACCCATGTTAATTGGCTATTTTAGTATGAACCTGAATTAAATGCTGTAATATTTTTCTGGCATCATGCAAATTAGACTTAGAGGTACCTTCACTGATATGCAACATTTCTGCAATTTCTTTATGTTTGTACCCCTCAAAAACATATAAATTGAATACTATTTTATAAGCAGCCGGAAGTGATTGTACCAATTTTAATAAAACTTTGCCATCTATACGCTCTGCCATTTGTAAATACTCATCTGAACTTTGCTCTATATTTTCCATCGTAACAATGGGCATTAATTTATTTTTATCTCTGAATTTTGCAAGTGCGGTATTCACAAATATTCTTCTAACCCATCCTTCCAGTGAACCTGTACCATTAAACTGCGCTAGATTTTTAAATATCTTTAAAAAGCCCTCCTGAAGTAAATCCTCGGCATCTGGCTTTGTAGTGCTGTACCGTAAACAAACAATCATCATTTTAGGTGCATATTTCAAATAAAAATGTTTCTGTGCATCAGGTTTTCCTGAAATACAGTCATGTATCAGTTCCTTTTCATCTTCATCCTGATATACTTTTGTCAAAACGCCAACATTGATTTCTTGCATAGATGCTATTATTCTCAAAAAGGTTGGTTGATTGGTTAAAAAAAAAGCAATTCCTTGCGGAAATAATTTTTTTTGCCTCCACAGATAATGAGGTTACACTTTTAAAGCATTCATAAAATTACCACTACATCAAAAATCAAGTCCCAGCTATTTACTTCGGCTTCATAATGTACGGTACCATCAGCTAAAGTAATATAATATATGATACTTCTTTAATTTTTTACCCAGATGATTTTTTTGAATATACTGGTGTATGGCAGCAGGTAACGCAGCGATTGGAATGGCTACCTCTGTTTCAGATAACTTGCTATTGGCATCGAACAAAGCACTCATTTCTTTACCATTTTGGTGAAAAACGGCTTCATAATTGGCATCCTCTTTTTCCCATTTGGCAGTAACACCGGGAAAATGTTTGGCAAATGCAGCTTTCACGGCAGCAGGCACTTGTGCCCACTTGAATTTTTGTGCGGTTACTGTTCGGGCCATCAATATAACGCTGGCTAACAATCCCATTAACCTTTTCATACAGGTAATTTTTTAATGATACATGAATTTGATACCGCAAATCTACCACTGAATTATGAAGCAAAACTATAGCAGCAATAAGCCATTTGTTAAAAAAGAAAAAGTCAATGGCAGAGTTAATGAGGCTTTGCAGCCATTAATAATGTTTAAACAATATTTAAACTGCTCCCATACAATAGATTTGCCCCTTTTTTGTGCTACTCTACCGATTTAATGGCCTGAAACCTAAAACTGCTTTTTACTTTGCAAGTATTAACCTTAGCACCATTGTATGAAGAAAACTATACTTTATATCTTTATTTCATTTCTGTTACAGCAATCCATATCCGTTGCACAAAGCACCGGCACCATTCGGGGTATCCTCAAAGATTCTATAGGGAAGCAGGTATTGCGGGATGCTTCGGTACTGGCATTGAATGTAAAAGATTCTTCTGTTGAAGCATCTACACTTTCCGGAGCCGGTGGTGTATTTATTTTAAGAAATGTTCCCCTCAATAGCATTTTGCTTCAAATCAGCTTTCAGGGATATGCCCCTTTTTTTAAAATCATTACCCTTAGTAACAATAAAACAACTGTAAACTTAGATACCATTTACATGGCCATACAAGCCAAAGATTTGGGTAATGTTACTGTAAAACAAGCACCTATTGCGGTTAAAAAAGATACTGTTGAGTTTAATGCAGGCAGCTTTAATGTTAAACCAAATGCTACAGCAGAAGATTTATTGAAAAAATTACCAGGTGTTGACATTGATAATACCGGCGTTATTAAAGCCCAGGGCGAAACCGTACAACGGGTACTGATTGACGGTAAACGCTTTTTTGGTGATGACCCCAAAATGGCTACCAAAAACCTACCGCCGGATGTGATTGATAAAATTCAGGTATTTGATGATTTAAGCGATCAGAGTAAGTTTACCGGCTTTGATGATGGCAACCGGGTAAAGACCATTAATATTACTACCAAAAAAAATACACGGAAAGGTTATTTCGGCAAAGCAGTTGCCGGAGTGGGTTCAGATGAAAACTATGATGAAAGTTTTAACCTGCACCGCTTTGATGGCGACCAGCAAATTTCATTGTTAGGGCAGGCCAACGACATCAATAAACAGAATTTTACACCACAGGATATTTTAGGCGGCAACACCGGTGGCAGAAGAGGCGGCGGACCACCACGTGGCGGAACGGCAGGTGTTAATGCTACCGGCATTACCTCTACCTGGGCTGGCGGTGGCAATTATAAAGATACCTGGGGCAAAAGCACCGATGTTACGGCCAGTTATTTTTACAATAACCTGCATACTACCAACGATCAGCAAAGCCTTACCCAAAACCTGTTGCCCGGCGATTCTTCTATTTTCAATAACCAAAACCAGTATAGTATTTCAAGGAATCAGGACCATCAGATTAATATGAATATGGAAAGTACTATAGATACCAATAACTCTATTATTTTCAGACCCAATGTAGTGTTCCAAACCAGTACACCCAATAGTTCCTCCACTACCCTTACAACAGGGGGACTGGGCGGCAAACAAATTAACCAGTCGGTTAGTACCGCCTCCAGCACCAATACAGGCTTTAACATCAACAATGCTAACCTGATGTTCCGGCATAAATTTGCCAAAAAATCACGTACCTTTTCTGCCAATGTAAATATGAGTGCAGGATCAAATAACGGTGTTGGGTTTATGTATTCGGTAAATAATTTTTATGTACCCTATATTAAAACAGATACCATTAACCAACGGTATATTGATTCCAGCAATAATTTTACCATTAGCCCCACCCTCTCATACACAGAACCCATTGGTAAAAACCAAATCATTGAACTGAATTACAATTACAGTTACAGCAGCAACAACAGTGTGAATAAAACGTTTAACTACGATGCCAATGCACATGATTTTCTGCAGTTTGACAGTTTATTCAGTAATTCGTACAAATTCACTTCACATTCCAATCGCTTTACAGTAAATTATCGCATGCAAAAAGAAAAAATGCGTTTCAGTGTGGGATCGGGCATACAGTGGTTAGACCAAAATAGCTTAAACACTACCAAAAATATTATGGTGAATACCCACTTCGTGAATTTAACCCCTACAGCTAATTTCATGTACAGTTTTTCACGCACCAGAAACTTACGTATTTTTTACATGGGGCGTACCGGGCAACCTTCGGTTAACCAGTTACAACCCTTAAAAACCACTTCCGATTCTATTAATTTTCAAATCGGCAACCCCAATTTAAAACCACAGTTTACACACAGCATCCGGGCATTGTACACTTCCTTCGACCCGACTACCCAGCGGATCATCTTTGCCACCGTCAATGCATCGACCGTTACAAACGATATTCAAAGCTCCATCATTCAAAATACCAATGGCGGTAAAACCACCACCTATGCCAACTTAGGCGGTACCTATAATTTCTCGGGTTACTTTAACTATGGTTTCCCACTCAGCAAACCCAAATCCAATTTAAATTTTGTCACCAACATTAATTATAACCAAAGCCAGACGCTGGTGAACAACGTGAGTAACTTTACGTACAATACCACATTGGGGCAAACCATTAAATGGACCTCCAACCTGAAGAAAATATTTGACATGAATTTCAGTTCTACCACTACATACAATATTACCCGCTATACCTTACAAGCCAACCAGAATGCCAATTTTTATACAGAAACCCTTTCTGCCGAAATCACCTGGTACAGCAAATCGGGCTGGATTGTGGCTTCTAGTTTTGATTATACTTACAATGGCAATCGTGCTGCAGGTTACAATACAAGTGTGCCTTTGTGGTCACCCAGCGTTGGCAAACAGGTATTTAAAAACAAATCCGGTGAGTTCAGGTTATCAATATTCGATTTATTGAATCAAAACACCAATGTTGCCCGCAACATTACGGCCAATACCATTCAGGATGTACGCAGCAATGTATTAACACGATATTTAATGTTAACCTTTACCTATAACCTGCGCAATTTTGCCAGTCAACAGCAAAGAATGCCCGGTATGTTCAGAGGCATGGGGCCCGATGGCTTTGGCGGTGGCATGCGGAACTTTAGAAACGAACCGTAGTTAGTTTTATGTGATGATAACAATCAAAGCTGTAATACCTTGCCAGATTGCATTGTAGCTATACCACCCACTTTTGTGAGCGGTATTTTTTTATAAAGCACCTTAAATTTTTGAATTAACGATAATTTTTTAAAGAAAAACGTTTTTTATTTAGAAACTGTACTACTTTTACGGCCTGAAATTAAAGTTGACCAAATTTATACCGAATTATACCGAACAACATTGAAACAGAAGGCAACCCATACTTATCAATTCGCAAATTGCTCCAAACAATTGGATCAGGCCTCTGCATTGGGTAACAGCAACTTCCGCTTTTTACTGCGACGACCTCGTATCTAATATTTTGACACCCGACTCTTTCCTTATTGGAATGGCCTTGCAATGGCCTGTTTTCTATTTTCAAACATCGCATTTAAAATATTGAACCAGCAGTGGAGAATCAACAAGAAATTATTGTACGTGTTGCGCATCATTTAGATACGCACTATGCTTTGCGCATTACAACCGAAATGGAGGCATCGGCAAAAGCTCGTGGTACCGGTATTGCTAAACGCTCGCCGGAATATGTGGCTGCTAAAATGCTGGAAGGCAAAGCCGTTATAGCCGTTACCACTACGGGGCAATGGGTGGGCTTCTGCTACATTGAAGAATGGAGCCACGGCAAATTTGTTGCCAATAGTGGTTTAATTGTTTCGCCCGAATTCAGAAAAACGGGCGTAGCCAAAAAAATTAAACAACGCATCTTCCAACTATCTCGCGAAAAATATCCGGAAGCGAAAATATTTGGACTGACTACCGGACTGGCCGTAATGAAAATTAACAGCGAGTTGGGTTATGAACCCGTTACCTACAGCGAATTAACCGATGATGAAGAATTTTGGGCAGGTTGTAAAAGCTGCGTGAACTATGATATTTTAATGAGCAAGGATAGAAAAAACTGCATGTGTACCGCTATGCTGTTTGATCCGAAAGATAAGCACGAACCCAAAGAAACCACTGCTAATTTTGAAAAAAAACGCAAAGTGTATGAACGTTTGTTGCATTTAAAACAAATCAGTTTTGGCAAAATATTTAAACGTAAAGAAACCAATGGCAACCCTACCAAAAATAAAAGCCTGTTCCACACCTTTTTATCATTTTAAACAACCGATACATTAAAATATTGCAAGCATGAAAACCAAAAAAGTTGTACTTGGATTTAGCGGTGGTCTAGATACTACCTTTTGTGTAAAGTACCTGAGTGAAGACAAAGGTTATGAAGTACACAGCATTTTAGTAGATACCGGCGGTTTTACCGAGGCTGAATTAAAACGCATTGAAGCACATGCCTATAGCCTGGGTGTTAAAACACATACCACGGTAAATGCCGTGCAATCGTATTACGAAAAAATTATTAAATACCTAATATTCGGTAATGTATTAAAAAACAATACCTATCCGTTAAGTGTAAGTGCCGAAAGGCTTAGCCAGGCACTGCATATTGCCGAACATGCCCAACAACTGCAAGCCGATGCCGTTGCCCATGGCAGTACTGGCGCCGGTAATGACCAGGTACGTTTTGACATGATTTTTCACATCTTAATACCCGGTGTAGAAATTATTACCCCCATCCGCGATTTACAACTAAGCCGTGAAGCCGAAATTGATTACCTGAAGCAAAAACAGGTAAATATGAATTTTGAGAAAAGTATGTATTCCATTAACAAAGGATTATGGGGTACCAGTGTAGGCGGTAAAGAAACCCTGAGCAGCAAAGGCATGTTGCCTGAATCGGCATGGCCCACACAGGTAACCAAAACACAGGAGGAAGAAGTAGAGTTGGGTTTTGTACAAGGAGAATTATTATCAGTAAACGATACCCATTTTGCGCACCCCACCGATGCCATTAAACATTTACATAGTATAGCTGCGCCTTTTGGCATTGGCCGCGATATTCATGTGGGTGATACCATTATTGGCATTAAAGGCCGCGTTGGTTTTGAAGCAGCCGCACCTATGATTATTTTAAAAGCACACCATGCTTTAGAAAAACATGTACTCACCAAATGGCAGTTAAACTGGAAAGATCAGTTGGCCGCTTTTTATGGCAACTGGTTGCATGAGGGCCAGATATTAGACCCCGTGATGCGGGATATAGAAGCTTTTTTAACCAATAGCCAGCAACAGGTTACCGGAAAAGTGTTTGTACAATTAATGCCTTATCGCTTTCAGGTCATCGGCATTGAATCGCCATTTGATTTAATGAACAGTAAATTTGGAAAATACGGTGAAATGAATACAGGTTTTACTGGCGAAGATGTAAGAGGCTTCAGCAAAATTTTTGGCAACCAGGTATCTATCTATCATAAAGTAAAGGAACAGCACCATGCAGAATAAAATAAAAGTGGGCATTATTGGCGGTGCAGGGTATACCGGTGGCGAATTAATTAGATTGCTGTTGCACCACCCTTTTGCAACCATCCATTTTGTGCACAGTAACAGCCACGCCCAACAGAAAATCGCTTCAGTACATACCGACCTGGAAGGTGATACCAACCTTCAATTTACCAATGCATTAAAGCAGGATGCCGATGTATATTTTTTATGCGTAGGCCATGGCGCTGCCAGAAAATTTTTGGAAGAACACGCCATTGATACTTCCATTCGCATCATCGATTTATCGCAGGATTTTCGGTTACACCAACATGCAACAATAGACGAACGTCACTTCGTGTACGGCTTACCCGAAATGAATAAAAAAGCCATCCAATCGGCCCGTAATATTGCCAATCCGGGTTGTTTTGCCAGTACCATTGAGTTGGGTTTACTGCCCTTGGCCAATGCGGGTATTTTGGGCGATGTGTTCACAACCGGAATTACCGGCTCTACCGGTGCGGGGCAAAGTCCCTCGGCTACCACGCATTTCAGTTGGCGCTCCAATAATATTTCCGCCTACAAAACCCTACAGCACCAGCACATTCATGAAATAGGACAAACTTTAGAACAATTGCAGGGCAATGATGGAATTACCGTTCATTTTATACCCTGGCGGGGCGATTTTACAAGGGGTATTTACGTAAGCTCAATGATAGATTGCGCCTTTCCTTTAAACGAATTAAAAGAAATGTATCAACTATACTATCGTGAAGCAGTCTTTACCCATGTATCAGATACCATGATCGATTTAAAACAGGTAGTGAACACCAATAAATGCCTCATCCATTTAGAAAAACAGGGCAATAAATTAGTGGTGCACAGTGCATTAGATAATTTATTGAAAGGCGCTTCGGGACAAGCTGTACAAAATATGAATCTGATGTTCGGATTTCCGGAAACAGCAGGCTTACAATTAAAAGCCACAGCATTTTAAACAACGGCAAAGCAGGATAGATATATAGGGCGCCATATAATAAATAATAACAACGCATCAATAAACAACTGAAACAGAATATAACAATTGATTTAAAGAATTAAACAACTAAACCATGAAACTTTTTGAAGTGTACCCATTGTATGATATTGCCATAACACGGGCAGCAGGCGCTTATGTTTGGGACGACCAGGGTGTACAATATTTAGACATGTATGGCGGCCATGCCGTTATCAGCATTGGGCATACCCATCCGCATTGGGTAAAAAGAATAGAAGACCAATTGGAAAAAATTGCCTTTTATTCCAACTCAGTACATTTACCCATACAACAAGAGCTGGCCGATAAACTGGGTAAAATCAGCGGCAAACCCGACTACCAATTATTTCTGTGTAATAGTGGCGCCGAAGCCAATGAAAATGCTTTGAAATTAGCCTCTTTTTATACCGGCAGGAAAAAGATGGTAGCCTTTTCAAAATCGTTTCACGGGCGTACCTCCCTTGCCGTAGCCGTAACCGATAATCCGGCTATTGTAGCACCGGTGAATGAAACCGACAATGTGGTATTTCTTCCCTTTAATGATGTAAGCGCATTGGAAAACTATTTTGCAGAAAATGGGCAACAGGTAGCCGCCGTAATTGTTGAAGGCATACAAGGCGTGGGTGGCATTAATATGGCTTCAGAAGCATTTTTACAAACTATTCGCACACAATGCACTGCACACAATGCCGTTTTTATTGCCGATAGTGTACAATGTGGCTATGGCCGCAGCGGCCGCTTTTTTGCACATGATTATGCTAATGTAGCCGCCGATATTTATACCATGGCCAAAGGCATGGGTAACGGATTTCCCGTTGCCGGTATTTTAATAGCTCCGCATATACCTGCCAAATATGGCATGCTGGGTACTACCTTTGGCGGTAATCCTTTAGCCTGTGCAGCAGCCTTAGGTGTTTTGGAAGTAATGGAACAGGAGAACCTGATTGAAATGGCCAAACAACGCGGCATGTATATCATGAATAAATTAAAAGAATTTCCTGAATTGGAAAATGTTCGTGGACGTGGATTGATGATAGGATTTGATGTGCCGGATTATTTAAAAGAATTAAGAAAAAAGCTGATATTCGATTACAATATTTTTACCGGCGAAGCCAAACCCAATACCATTCGCTTATTGCCCTCATTGGCCTTAACCCGTAAGCAAGCCGACGAATTTTTAGAAACCTTACGGGAAGCCATTGATGCAGTAAAAGAAGATCAAGGCTTATTGGAAAAAACCGAACAATAAATTACCCATCATACCCTTTCAACTATATTACATGAAACAGTTTATCAATGTATATGATGTATTAACGCCGGAGATGCAACATACCGGCACTGCCATCAACAACATGGTAGCAGCGGCATTGGCTTATAAAGCCCATCCGTTAAAAGATCAACATTTAGGTAAAAACTTACGTATAGGTATGTTGTTTCTTAACCCCAGCTTACGTACCCGTTTAAGCACACAGGTAGCCGCCGCTAATTTGGGTATGGAAAGCATTGTGTTTAATGTAGACAAAGAAGGATGGGCATTAGAGTTTGAAGAAGGTGCCATTATGAGTGGCAATACGGTTGAACATATTAAAGATGCTGCCCCCATTTTGGGCAGCTATTTTGATGTGTTGGCCATACGTACCTTTCCCTCATTAAAAAACCGGGAAGATGATTACAGCGAATTATACATCAACCAGTTTATTCGCTACGCCAATGTACCGGTTATTAGTTTAGAAAGCGCTACCCTACACCCCTTACAATCGCTCACCGATATTATTACCATACAGGAAGATTTACTGCGTAAATCCGGTACCGCACAAAAAAAACCAAAAGTAGTACTTACCTGGGCACCGCATGTAAAACCCTTACCGCAATGTGTAGCCAATAGCTTTGCACAATGGGTTAATGCCTGGGGTGAGGCCGATTTTGTAATTACGCATCCGGAAGATTATGCCTTAGATACCCAATTTACCAACGGTGCCACCATTACGCATAACCAAACAGAAGCATTACAAGATGCCGATTATGTATATGTAAAAAACTGGAGCACCTACCACGACTATGGCAAAATATATGAAAACGACCCGGCCTGGATGTTGACCAATGAAAGGCTGGCACTTACCAATAATGCCAAAGTAATGCATTGCCTGCCGGTTAGAAGAAATGTGGAATTGAGTGATGAAATATTAGATGGCCCCAACAGCCTGGTAACGACAGAGGCAGGTAACCGCGTATGGGCCGCGCAGGCAGTATTGACCAATATTTTACAAACCCTGAAACAAGGCTAATGGAACAGGTATTTATTTTAAAAGTAGGCGGCAATATTATTGATGACGAACAGCAACTCGCTGCTTTCCTGCAGGCCTTTGCCGAAATACCAGGAAAAAAAATATTGATTCATGGCGGCGGTAAACTGGCTACCCGCATGGCAGCACAATTACAAATACCACAACAAATGGTGGGCGGACGCAGAATTACGGATGCAGAAACGCTTAAAACTGTTACCATGGTGTATGCCGGCTACATAAACAAAAATATAGTAGCCCAATTGCAATCTTTTCAATGTAATGCAATAGGTTTAACCGGCGCCGATGGCAATTTAATACAAGCCCACCAACGCATACACCCAACTATTGATTATGGTTTTGTGGGCGATGTAGATGGTATTAACACCGCATTATTACAACAATTGCTCAACAACAATAGCAGTGTGGTAGTAGCGCCTATTACCCATAACGGCAATGGGCATTTACTGAATACCAATGCCGATACCATTGCGCAGGAAATAGCAACAGCGCTGGCACCACACTATGCAGTATCGTTAATTTATCTGTTTGAAAAAGCTGGCGTATTAATGGATGTAAACGATGATACATCGGTGGTTCCATTGATCACGCCCCAAATATATGCACAACTGAAAGCACAGGGAATTATTGCAGATGGCATGCTGCCCAAATTAGAGAATGCGTTTACCGCATTGCAAAAGGGGGTGCAGCGTGTTATAATTGGCAAAGCAAACGTATTATCCGAACTATTGAAGGGTACTTCCGGTACCACCCTTACTTCGGGAACATAAAAAAATTCTTTATGCAGTCAAACGAATCGGTTACAACGGTAGCATATTTAGCAAAAGATGCAACCCGGCTTTTAAAAAAATTAATTGCTACCCCTTCCTTCAGCAAAGAAGAGGAGGAAACAGCAGAATTAATTCAAACATTCTTAGAAAGCAAAGGGGTAACTACCCATCAGTTCTTAAATAATATCTGGGCAAAAAACAAATACTTTAATCCCGATAAACCCACTATCCTCTTAAACTCACACCACGATACGGTAAAACCCAATAAAGCCTATACCCTGCCTCCATTTGAACCTATTGAAAAAGATGGTAAATTATACGGCTTAGGCAGTAATGATGCCGGCGGATGCTTAGTTTCTTTAATGGCTGTTTTTTTACATTTTTACCAGCAGGAAAATCTGGCTTATAACCTCATTATGGCCGCAACGGCAGAAGAAGAAATTTCAGGCAGCAATGGCGTAGAAATATTGTTACCCCGCCTACCTAAAATAGATTGCGGCATTGTAGGCGAACCTACTTTAATGAATATGGCCCTGGCTGAAAAAGGTTTACTGGTTATTGATTGCACGGCACAAGGCAAACCCGGCCATGCAGCCAGAGAAGAAGGCGATAATGCCATATTAAAAGCCATGAAAGATATTGAATGGTTTACACAATACCGGTTTGAGAAAGTGAGCGATTTATTAGGGCCTGTTAAAATGAGTGTTACCGTTATTCAAACCGATAATAAACAGCACAATGTAGTGCCGGCACAATGCCAGTTTGTAGTAGATATTCGGGTAAATGAATTGTATACTTTTGAAGAAATACTGGCGGTAATTCAACAAAACATACAAAGTCAGTTTCAGCCAAGAAGCTGCCGTTTACGTTCTACCTCCATTGCAATGGAACATCCGCTGATACAAGCAGGACTTAGTTTAGGCAGAACCTGTTACGGATCGCCCACTACCAGCGATAAAGCATTGATGCCCTTCCCTACGTTGAAAATGGGGCCGGGCGACAGCGCCAGAAGCCATAGTGCGGATGAGTTTATTTTTACGGATGAGATTACCAACGGTATTGCATTATACATTGAACTATTGAACAAAGTATTACTACCTGTTTCCGAAAAAAAGCAGCCGGTAAAACAATAAAAACTGATTTATTTTTTAACCACGTATATACAACATCATGAAACTCTGGCAAAAAGATAGCGGTGCATTACAGGCAGTAGAACAGTTTACTGTAGGCAACGATAGGGCTATGGACATGTACCTGGCATCCTTTGATGTATTGGGTTCAATGGCACATATTACCATGCTGGCATCCGTGGGATTATTGGAAACATCAGAAGCCCGATTATTGAAAAAAGAACTGCTTCATATTTATACTACCATTGAAGCCGGCCAATTTCAGTTAGCAGATGATGTGGAAGACATACATTCACAAATTGAAATTTTGCTTACCGAAAAATTAGGCGAAGTAGGCAAAAAAATACACAGTGCCCGCAGCAGAAACGATCAGGTGTTGGTAGACATTAAATTGTTTTTACGCCACGAAATTACCGATACCGTTAGGGCCATACAGCTATTTTTTTCCCTACTGCAACAACAAAGCGAGCGGTTCAAAAACCATTTACTGCCCGGCTACACGCATTTGCAATTGGCCATGCCCTCTTCTTTTGGGTTATGGTTTGGCGCTTATGCCGAAAGTTTGGTGGATGATTGTATTACACTGCAATCGGCGTATAAAGTGGTCAATAAAAATCCCTTAGGCAGTGCAGCGGGTTATGGTTCATCTTTCCCCATTAACCGTACATTGACCACCAATTTATTAGGCTTTGATGATTTGAATTACAATGTAGTTTATGCACAAATGGGTAGGGGTAAGGCAGAACGCATCACCGCACAAGCTTTGGCCAATGTAGCTGACACCTTAGCTCGTTTAAGTATGGACATGTGCCTGTACCTGAACCAGAATTTCGATTTTGTATCTTTCCCGGCTGAGTTAACAACCGGCAGCAGCATTATGCCGCATAAAAAAAATCCGGATGTATTTGAACTCATTCGTTCGCATTGTAATCGTATCAAAGCATTGCCGAATGAAATTACCTTGCAAACCACCAATTTGCCATCAGGCTATCATCGCGATTTGCAATTATTAAAAGAACATTTGTTTCCTGCCTTTAGCATTGTACGTCAATGCCTGCAAATGGCTACGCTGATGCTAGAAAATATACACATTAAGGAGCATATTATTGCCGATGAAAAATACCGCTATCTATTTAGTGTGGAAGAAGTAAACAAATTAGTATTACAGGGCGTACCTTTTCGCGAAGCCTATCAACAAATTGGCCGGCAAATTGAAGCCGGGCAATTTACCTACAGCACCCAATTGCACCATACCCATGAAGGCAGTATAGGTAATTTGTGTAACCCGCAAATACAACACCAAATGGATACCGTAATAGCCGGATTTGGTTTTGAAAAAGCAGCACAGGCTATTGCTCAATTGCTGGCCGATGCCAAAGGATGATGACAGAAATCTGTTAAAAACAGCATTGCCAACCTATAAAAAACCGGCATCCTGTATTTCCATTCAAATTTGTTGCTTATCATTGCTTACGAAATAAAAATTGTTGTTCAAAAAACAACCGATGAAAGTTATACAGATTGTACATTATCAACACATCCTATTAAGCTAAGTATATGACTAAATTATTCCTTCCTATCGCTATTTTATTAGGCAGCCCAGCATTGCATGCACAAATCAAAAAGCCCATGCCAACGCACAGCACGACACATCCTAATACCCTTCTACTCAAAACAGAAAAAGACTCAGCCAGTTATGCATTGGGTATTAGTGTGGGGCAATCGTTAGAAGCACAAAACCTATCCAATATCAATACCGAATTATTTTTGAAAGGCTTAAAAGAAATTACCGAAAAGAAAAAAGTGCAACTAACCGATGCGCAGGTAATGAATATCATTACTGCTTATGCAGCCAAAATGCATGAGCTGAGAACTCAGGCCAATATAGCAGCCGGCAAAAAATTTCTGGAAGCCAATGGCAAACGTCCTGGTGTAGTTACCCTGCCCGATGGATTGGAATATGAAGTACTGAAAGCCGGTACCGATACCATAAAACCCACCTTAGCCGATAAAGTAACCTGCCATTACCACGGTACACTTATTGACGGAACAGTATTTGATAGTTCGGTTGATAGAGGCGAGCCAGTAACCTTTCCATTGAATGGCGTGATAAAAGGCTGGCAGGAAGCCCTGCAATTAATGACCATAGGCAGCAAGTGGAAAATTTACCTTCCCTCCGATTTGGCTTATGGCAACAAAGGAGCAGGCGAAAAAATTGGCCCCGGCGCTACCTTGGTTTTTACGGTAGAACTGTTGGGTGTTCAAAAATAATGGACATCACCCCCTAAAAATTACATAAAAGCAATCTTAAAAGCTATTAGCGTAGGTTGCAGTTGATGGCATGTGGTACATATCATTAAGATTTATTACTTTCGTATGGTATGGATCAATTGTACACCTTTATTTGGCTAATTGTTACACTACTGTTCATCGGTTTTTTTGCCGGTTATGAAATTGCTTTTTTAAGTGCCAATCGTTTAAGCATTGAATTAAAGAAAAAGCAGGGCCGCAGCGGTGGCATTATTGTAGGTAAATTTTTAGATAAGCCCACACAATTTATAGGCACCTGCCTGATTGGTGTGAATGTTTTTTTGGTGGCCTATGGCTTGTTGTTTGATGAATTACTCAACTCCAGTATCTGGAATTTCTTTAAACGCTTTTTCGATATTGAAAATAGCTATTTGAAATTGATTTTCAATACCCTGCTCTCTACTCTGATTGTATTAATTTTTGGTGAATTTATACCTAAAGCCATTTTTCGTGCCAGGAACGACAGTTTATTGATTGTTTTTGCACCTTTGGCAAAATTCTTCCACAATATTTTTCAACCATTGGCCGTATTTTTTGTAGGCATTTCACAATGGATTTTAAAATACATTTTTAATGTGCCGGTGAAAGATAAAAGTGAGGTATTCAGTAAAATAGATTTGGAGCATTTATACCAACAAAATAAAGATACCGATGAAGAAAATGCAGAGGTAAACAATGAGTTGTTTGAAAACGCATTGAGCTTACCCATGGTTAAAATACGCCAGTGCTTAGTACCCCGAACCGAAATTGAAGCAGTTGAAATCACCGCAACCTTAGAGGAAGTACGCGAACGCTACATACAAACCAAACTCAGCAAGCTGATTGTATATGAAGATACCATCGATAATATTTTGGGCTATATTCATCAGTTAGACTTGTTTAAAAAACCCGCTGCCATTAAAGATATTTTGTTGCCAATACCAGCCGTTCCTGAAACCATGAGCGCCACCGATTTAATCAACAAATTCACCAAAGAACGCAAAACCATTGCCTGGGTGGTAGATGAATTTGGCGGCACGGCAGGTATTGTTACATTAGAAGATTTATTGGAAGAAATTTTTGGAGAAATTAAAGATGAATACGACACCGAAGATTTGGTGGAAAAACAAATAGCCGAAAAAGAATTTTTGTTCAGCGGCCGGCTGGAATTGGACTATCTGAACGAAAAATACCATTTGGAATTTAATGATGAAGAATCAGAAACACTGAGTGGATTTATTATTAACCAGCATACCACCATTCCCAAGCCCAAAGAAAAAATCATCATCGGTCCTTACCAGTTTGATATATTGAATGTGAGTGAAACCCGCATTGATATGGTAAAATTAAAAATATTAGAATAAGCAATACCCCTGTTGGTAGAAGGTTACAAGGTTTATTTTGTTAAATACATATTTTTCGTTTTTTGCTAACTTCATCCCATTAACTTTGTGCCCTAATTGAATGTTGCAGGATCAATGGCAAATTTTCGTAAAAAAAATGGAACCGCCGAAACCGTTGAGATGACCTTTATTGATCATCTGGATGCTTTACGGATGCATATCATCCGCAGTGTTTTGGTGATATTTATAACCAGTATTGTTATTTTTATTTACCGTAACTGGGTATTCGATAATATTATTACCGGTCCCATCAATCCCAATTTTATTACCTATCGTGCTTTATACAAAATAAGCCATTGGTTGGGTATGGGCGATGGATTAACCCTACCACCCGTTCAGGTAAACATGCAAACTACCAGTTTCGGCGGTCAGTTTCTGGGCAGTATTACATTAGCTTTTACTATGGGCGCTATCGTATCGGCTCCTTATGTATTTTGGGAATTATGGCGTTTTATTAAACCGGCATTAACCCCCAAAGAATTGAAGAATACCCGCTTTGCTATTTTTTGGGTTTCGTTTTTCTTTTTTCTGGGTGCTGCATTCGGCTTCTTTTTATTAGGCCCCTATACCTTTAACTTCTTAGCCAATTTTAAATTAGGCACGCTTTCTATGTTAGAAACCCGGCCTACCCTTACCGATTATTTAGAGAACTTAACTAATATTATTCTGGGTTGTGGACTGGCCTTTGAGTTGCCTGTGGTAACCTTTGTACTCACCCGTATTGGTTTATTAACCCCCATGTTCATGCGCCGCAGCAGGCGTTATGCCATTGTTATTTTGCTCACCATTGCTGCATTCATTACGCCCAGTCCCGACTGGATGAGTATGATGATTGTGTTTGTACCCTTAATGTCGCTGTACGAATTGAGTATTCTGGTGGCCGCTAAAGTGTATAAAGATGAGCAAAAGAAAGAAAAAGAAGAATGGGGATAATGGGAGAACCCTACCATTAGTGTAATTCTTTTCAATTTACTTGCCGCTCCTTCTTATTTTCGATACGTATTTTTTAAAATGGTCAATATGCCGGAATAGACACTATTTTGCATATTAACCATGAATTATTTTTTACTTAAACCAATGCACATGATGAAGAAAATGTTACTCTTTGTTGCGCTGTTTGCCACCTGGCAGTTACAGGCACAAACCGGTGAGGATGCTGCACAAAAATTTGCACAACTCATTAATCCTACAGCTTTAAAAGAAAAATTAACCATTTTAGCCAGCGATGAAATGGAGGGCCGCGAAACCGCTACTCCCGGCCAAAAGAAAGCTGCTGCTTACATTGAATCAGAATTTAAAAAATTTGGATTAAAGCCAGGCAATGGCAACAGCTATCAGCAATACTTCCCCGTTTATCAGGATGAATTAACCGATGAACAGTTTCGTATTAATGGCGTAAACTATGCATGGAATAAGGATTATAATTTTTCTATCAATGCGTTGCAAGATGGTCAGTTTAATTATCAGAACACTGTTTTTGCCGGATATGGCATTGTAGATGAAAATGCCAACATTAACGAATACAAAGGTTTAGATGTTGCCGGTAAATTAGTGATTGTATTAGAAGGCGGACCTAAAGACTTAATGGAAAAAATCAAAGTTCCCAACAATCGTTTCAGTCCATTTGGTATGTATGCAAAAGTAATGGCAGTCCGCCGTTTAGGTGCAGCCGGCATTTTATTGGTTTCTAATGAATACCCAAGAGAAAAGCCTGTTTCTAAAATGGGCAATATGTACCTGAAACCCAATGAAGGAAAACCCTTTATCAATGCCACCATTTCTACGGCAATGACTTCTGCGTTATTGGGCAGAACCGCCACATTAAGCTGGCAACAATTGGCAGATATAAATCCGGGCACCTATTATGCGGATGTGCAAATTGCTATGCACAAAAAAACCAATGAATTACAAAGCAGCAATGTAATTGCCATTTTACCCGGTACCGATAAAAAAGATGAATATGTATTTTTAACCGCTCATTATGACCACTTAGGAAAACATGATGGCAAAATATATTATGGTGCCGATGATGATGGTTCTGGAACAACCGCTGTACTACAAATGGCAGAAGCTTTTAGCGCCGCAGCTAAAGAAGGCTATAAACCACACCGCACCATTGTATTTATGACGGTTAGTGGTGAAGAAAAAGGTTTATGGGGTAGTGAATACTATTCAGAACATCCCATCTTCCCATTAGATAAAACCTCTGTTGATTTGAATACAGATATGATAGGCCGATTAGATACCGAACGTAAAACAGCCGATTCATTAAACTATGTATATGTAATTGGGCACGATAAATTAAGCAGCGAATTACCCATTATTAATGAAGCCGTCAATAAAAAATATGTAGGCTTGAATTTAGATTACAAGTACGACTATCCACAGGATCCTAATCGTATTTACTACCGCAGCGATCATTATAATTTTGCCAAGAAAGGTGTACCCATTCTATTTTTTTATGATGGCATGTTGTTAGCCGATTACCACAAGCCAACCGATACAGTTGATAAAATTAATTTTGAACTGATGAGTAAAAGAGCCCAGATGATATTTTACACAGCCTGGGAAATGGCCAACCGCGATAATATGTTGGTACGCGATAAACCATTGAATATGCCCAATGCCCGATAATGCGCAATATTCCATTATTTACAGCAACCCCATACCGTTTGGTATGGGGGTTTTTTAATTAGGGAATATGGATTATAAAACTGAATCGTAGTAATAGAAATATTTAATACTCAAAAATAGCATGTAGCTGCTGTTTTAATGCAGGAATATAAGCAATGGGAGAAGTATAGTAGCCACCATATTTCGCTACAATACAACCTTGTTTATCTAATAGCAGCATAGATGGAATTGTTACTATTTGATAGGCATCCCCAATTTTTTGTAATTGCCCTCCATCTTTTTTAATCACCGGCTGATCAAATATTTGAATCCAAGGCAGGTTGGCATGTTCTACCCAACGGTGCCAGTCTGCAGCACTTTCTTCAGTAGAAATACTTATAATAGCTAAATGATTCCGATATAGTGAATCTATATTTTTGAGATACGGTTCTATTTGCCGGCATGGCAGGCAATAAGAGGCACCGAACTCCAATAAAACATATTGCTGCTGTTTGTATGCTGCCAAATGTATGGTATTACCTTTTACATCTGTTATGGTAAAATCGGGCACAGTATTTCCTACTGCAAATTTTTTTTCATTGGCAATATATTGCGCAATCATCTTACCATTCTTACTCTTCTTTAAATCATCAGGAAAAGAGGCATACATTTTTTCTATAGTAGCAAGGGGCATCCAATCATTTTTGGCAGACGCTAACCAACTTAATATAAAATAAGAAAATGGATGTTGTAAAATAAACAATGAATCATCCGTTTTTTCACTGCGATTAAACAGATGTACCCTTTCCTGAAGCTGTTGTAGCAATGACCGATATACAGCAATTAGCGAAGTATTATTTTCATGCGCAGCTTTTTGAATAATTTGCTGATAAAAAAGTATACTATCACGCAATGGTTTTAGCAAGGCCTTATAGCGTGCTTCAATACGTCTGTACGCATTAAAAATACTGTCTTCTTCAGAACCTGTTAAGTGTGCATTGTAATATACATTATTCTTAGGAAGTGTTAGGTGCATGGTTGCAGGCGATAAGAAAATATCACAATACTCATTACTGGCTATAGCATTCATTACCGGCCCAATAGAACAGGAAGCCATTACCGGTTCTGCAATGCAGCCTTTAAAATAAAAACTTTGGTTAACCACTTTACAACTGTCTGTTACAAATTTTGTAAGAGTTGCCGCATATTGCAGGTAAATCGTTGTACCATTTGGCCATTGTGTAGTACCTTGTAAGGTAAAAGATTTACAGGCACCCTGTTGGGCGAATAGGCAAGGAAAAGAGAATAAAAGAAGAAAGGGGGAAAAGAAGAAAATTGACTTTCGCATATTTTTTTATAAATAAAATAAAAATATAGAAAACAAAAAATAAATTAAGCACCTATTAAATAGGTGCTTAAAATTTTAGGAACATGCATAATAATAATAAGGTAGCGATTGCGTATTACATAAAGTTCTTGTGCATGTACCTGAAGTGCCCGCAATAGTTGTGCAAGTTGTACCCGGCCCACTTCCTGCAGGGCATTCTTGATTACAATCATCACTACCACCTTTAATTTGTTTCATTTCTTCTTTAGTTAATTGTTTCATTTTTGTAAAATTTAAAAGTTTAAAAATATACCTGTACACCTGCACAGGCAACCCTTGCGCTTAGGTAATAGAAAGTAACTCATTTTTAAATAGCATATACAGTATATGTAGTATTTTATTTTATATGAATATATTTTTTTGTCTCTAGTTGAATTAATAATGGTAATACAGAATTTTGAAAAAATTCTTTTGCCTCCAAGATATCTTGAGAACCACCACGTCGAATATATGCCTGTTCCCATTTTTCTGTCCATATTATATTTGCAGGAAAAATTGGCGCACCTTGTAAAAAATCATTTTGCTCAGAAGAGATTGAATAAACTGGGAAACGAATTTGATAACGTTTTTTAAAAATATTAATCGTGTCCTGATTCTCCATAGCAAAAGATAAAAAAATAATATCAGAATGTTGCTTTAAACTATCATACAAATTATTTAACGCTGGAAACTCAGCAATGCATGGTGGACAGTTGGCAAACCAAAAATTGGCAAAAATAATTTTATGATTCAAAGACAAACCGGTGATGCTTCTAAGCAAATCTATTTGCTGGTTATTCAATATTTTTTTTGTTGGATTGGTTATTTTCCATTTCATATCTATTGAGGTAGCAGAATTTACACGCTTTAACTTAACATATCCATCCTCAGGTTTCTTTTGCTTGAAAACATAGTTTTTTTTATTTAAACATATAGTATCTGAAAATAACCGTACATTACTAACCATTTTTTGGCTGATATCTACAAGTCTTATGCTATACAAATATTTTTGCAACACTAATTGACTAAAACTAAAAGGGACAAATTCAATTAACTGGAATGAATAACTATTCCCATTAATTTTCTTGTTACCGATGTAACTTTTTGTATCGGAAAGCTCAATTGTACTATATTGAATTTGCGTTGTAGGACTAACTTTTACCGATGCTTCAAATTTAAAATGCAAAAGCTGGTTGTTATAACAACCTGATACATTAATGAATGTAATTCTATGATGTTTTTCATTTGGTTGAACATTCATATTTGTTAATACAATAGCAGAATCATTGAAAAAACTACCATCATTATTACTATCGGGTACAATGAAATACTGGTCATTGGAAAGCTTTCCTAAAAATATTTTAATAGTAGTAGTCGTGTTGGTATCTTGACAAATACACAAAAGTTCATCATGTGACAATTTTTCTTTGATTGAATCGTAGGCAATTGTACTAATCTTTCCAGATAGCCATTCATTGTAATACCTTTGTGGCCGATTGAAATAAAATTTACAAACAGTAAATGATTTACAACCTTTGTATTTAGCATATAAAGAATCGTGTTTATTTAACTGACCGTCATTTCCCATTATAATTAAATTATGGCTTTTATAAAAATCCGCTTCATTTTTAACTACTGGAATTTTTATACCACAAGAAGTAAACAGGAATAAAACTATCAGAATGTGAAAGAATTTCATTGATTAAATTTATTGAATGGTAGTATGCTTTAAACTTTTTGGAAAGGAAGGACAATATGTATTTGCATAGCTTTGTCCTTCCTTAAGAGAATACTATTCTGCTATTAAGAATATCAACAAAAATGATTTGTTCTGTTACTGTAGCAGTTTTAACAACCTATACTACGCCCATTACAAATCAGTTCTTTATCCGATTTTCCTCTTTCACATTGTTTCGTTGGGCCACATAATGGTCCATACCAACATGAAATACAAACAGAAGGATCAGTACCTCCTTTAATTTGTTTCATTTCATCTTTTGTTAATTGTTTCATTTTTGTAAAATTTAAATGTTTAAAAATATACCTGTACACCTGCACAGGCAACCCTTGCGCTTAGGTAGTATAAAAATATAAACATTTTTTGAATACTACGTGTAGGGGAAGCCCTACAATTTTGAAAATGAATTATTAAGAATTTTTTTTTAGTTTTCAAGCACAGATAATATTACTTCCATCATAAATTCTTTAGAAAATATCAGATCGGTTTTACCATTATATTTATTTTTAATTAGTACCATCAATTTTCATTTATTGAAGAATAATATACCTGAATACGCGCTAACAACTCATTCAAATTATTCACAAACTCAGGATGATTGGCTCGGAGTGGAAAATTGGTAGAAAGAATATCACCATTGGCAAGTAGCACCATAAAGCGAGGTACTTGAGCTATTTGGTATTGTTGTAAAAAAGGATTCTTGTCAATTTTATCAAGACAATAAGAATAGGCCTGCATAGATGACCGTTGTTGAAGAAAATTCTGCCAGACTTTCTTATCCTTATCAATTGATATTGTATAGAGATCAATTTTATCTTTTAATACTTTTTGCACACTATCCAAAGCAGGCATCTCTGCTAAACATGGCCCACACCAGGTAGCCCAATAATTAAGAACAATTGGTTTGTTGGTTTTGAGTAAATGCGAAAGGGATATTTGTTTCCCAGAATAGTTAATTAACGAAGTGTTTTTATAAGGCAATATATTAGCATATGCATTTTTAAAATTGTTATAACGAGTAATAATGGCTTGTTGATCTGCTTTAGCTACACGATAGACACCATATAATAAACTGTCTCTAATGTTGGTGACTAATGGCAAATAGGCGGTATTATACCAAAAAGTAATTTTACTGAATTGGTTTAAGCTAAATACACG
Organism: Hydrotalea lipotrueae; assembly: GCF_019249625.1. Classification (NCBI taxonomy): domain Bacteria; kingdom Pseudomonadati; phylum Bacteroidota; class Chitinophagia; order Chitinophagales; family Chitinophagaceae; genus Hydrotalea; species Hydrotalea lipotrueae. The sequence continues at coordinate 172,184 of NZ_JAESDL010000003.1, forward strand.
AAACGTAGCTTTAGAAAATAACTGATTGGCAATAAAAAAACATTGTTTAAACTGCTTTTTGGTGAATAGCCCATCTGCAGTAATATTGGCATTGGCTTTCACCACTGCATCTAATGCCATTCGATAATAAGGAACTACTGATTTTAAAGATTCAATACTATCTAAGAAAGGAACAAATGTGCTAAAAATTTCTTTTTCTTTAGCGGTTAAGGGTAATTTATGATTAACAAAATATTGGTACAATACATCAATGAAAGCACATTTTGAATTATTTTTAAAAAGCTTTAAATTATTATCATCTTTTTTATTAAAAAACGAATCTATAAAACGAGAATCTAATAGAAATTTTTGATTGGAAAAATTTAGATATTCGTTAAAAGTAAGCGTGGTATCTTTTAAAGTACTTAAAATAAATTGTGATTGAGCGCTATTATTATGGGCAGCATAATATTTTAAATAAAAATAACGTACCGGGTTTTTGTCTGACAAAACAAATCTTTGAGTTTTATCTATTTCTAAAAAAACAGTGTCTCCATCTTTTACACTAATAGTTGGGTTATATGCTACTTGAATGTTGGTATAAGGTAGTTGTATCTTAAATATTTTTTTAGTAGAATCATTTACAATAGAAAAGGTTTGATTGCTGAGTGTCACAAAAGGATAAAAACTATTATAAGATATACTTAATGTTTTAGTCTGAAAATTTGCATTTGAAAAATCAGTCTGTATATATAGGTTGTATAACCGGTTATTTTGAATTTGAGCATCTGCTGCAGCTAAAAAAAAAAGAAATAGAACAAAAACCAATAGTTTACTGATAAAATTGTAAATCTTTAAACGCATTGAAAATGAATATTTATTGGTAGATATTTAAAAGAATTAATTCAAAAGATAACGCTACCCATTAAAATTGGGTAGCCTTATTAATTATAAACTACAAGAACAGGTAGCCTTTACTGCGGATGGAAAAGTGCTTTTACAAGCATCGTAATCAGTGTCGCAACTTGCAACATTAACAGAACCTAATTCAGATCCACCCGTAGAAGAATCCCAGCAAGTAGAAGTACATTGGCCGCCTAAAGATTGGTTAGGCGAACCGATTACACCCCCCTTAATTTGTTTCATTTCTTCTTTTGATAATTGTTTCATTTTTTTAAAAATTTAAAAGTTAAAAAATATACCTGTACACCTCCACAGGCAACCCTTGCGCTTAGGTAACCTAAAAATATAAACAATTTTTGAATAGTATGTGTAGGGGAAGCCCTACAATTTTGAAGAAAAAATTAAATAAAGATGAGTGTTTGGGGCAAGTAAACAAATACAAAGCAGCATATCTGCAATGCCGGATAGGCAACTAAACAAAGAAAATAAACACATTAAAACTAAAAAGAAAATTTCTTTAAATACTGGCTAATAACAGCATCATTTATTTCATCCAATAATTCTAGATTACCATATCCGTTAAATAACCCGTATTTAGGAATGACAGGAATTTTTTTAAAAATCGTGTCCTGATTTGCGAAATTTCTTCTAAATTGATTCGAGCCATACATATTCCGCTCAAACAAAAAAGATTTCCAACCGGGCTGGGATTGATCAACAGATACATATACAATATTCAAATCTGGGTACTTCTTTTTTAGCTCAACTATCTCAGGCAAACTTTTTAAACAAGGCAGGCACCAGGTAGCCCAAAAATAAATGAGTAAAGGCTTACCAGAATATTGAGCTAAAATATCTGTCAAATCTTTTGAATGAAATTGAATATCATATAAATTTTTATTTTTTTTCGAATCTTTCAATTCAGTTATTGGTGTTAGGGTACTTTTGTCAATATATTTAAAAAATATTGATTGCTTTGTTTCTTTCCTAAGCTTTTTATACAAAGGCCTGTCTAATTGTATTTTTTTACGTTTTACATATACAAATAAAGAGACAACAAGATAATCGTAAGAAATAGACTGCTTCTTAAAATAATGTCGAATATCATCATAATACATAGCAACTGCATGATCCGTTTTTAATCGACTAATTGAGGTTTTGGTAAGCTGTTTGGCAATGTTTGAAATTAATAAAGTAATATCACCTTGGGAGAAGACGGAAATTTTTTGGCGATTAATTTGATTGATATAATAGTTCAATCTCTTATTAAGCAATCCTAAACTATCCAATATGGGCATAAATTCAGTGAAATAATAATAGTTATCTGTTAATTTTTGTGTTTCTAATATGTAATGCCGCAAATCATCATTAATTTTTTGAGTAAAATCATAATTATTAATGAATTGATTGACCTTTTTTCTGTAAAAACTGTCATTTTTAGACAAATATAGCTCAATAAAATTTTCATTAGCTATGATACTATCTCGATGATGCAAAAAATAAGTGGTATACTTTTCATACAATGGCGCTTTCATTGCATAGCATTCATTTATAAATGCATTATATCTTTTATTTGCTTTATTTTGAGTATTAAAATCAGCATATCCGTTTTTGTTATGAATGGTAATGGTATCGGTATCAAATAACAGCCAATTGGTATCATTATTAACAGAAAATAGCTGACCAGGAATTATATGAAACACCTTCTTAACACCAGCAGTATCAATAAAATTGAAAGCACAACGATCAGAAAAGAAATCACACATAGATATTTGAACAGGATGTTGATAAGAAGCATTTACCTGCACTTGAACAACCGGCAGTTTACTCCGGGTTTTACATCCAACTATACTTAAAAAAATAAATAGACAAAATGGTAAAATTTTATTAGCCATAATTGAAGTTGTTAAAATTGAAATAATGAGGCCATTATAAAATGACCCCATTGCTTTGAAAATTTTAAAAAAATCTAACAGGCAACACTATAATGGCAAACCATACCATTTCCGGAATTATAACATCTGCCGGCACCACTTTGCTGTGATTTTCCATTGCATTTAATAACAATACCATTTGTACAATCGGCGTTACTAGAACATGGAGTGGTACCTGAATCACCACCAACAATTAATTTCATTTCAGCCTTAGATAATTTACCTGTCAAATTTTCTAACTGCATTTTTTTTGTTTGCATAATTTTTAATTTTTTAATGAATAAATTTAATTGACTACTGTATAACATTACAACAGTAATGATGCCGGCAATACTGCTGTGCACATACAGTATTAGCTACAACCGGTTTTCTTTCAGGTAGCTATGCTAAAAGAAATTTTTAAATTATCATTTACTATGCAATGAATTTAACAACAGTGTTGCGTAAATTTAAAAAAAATATTGATTATTATGTATAGGGAAATCCCTACAATTTTTTAAAGTGTATTTAATTTTTCTCCAGTAATGGCACTTTGAAGAGAATTTTAAATTGTTGGCATAATTTCTCTAATGCATCCATACCATTTTCATTAAATAATATATTTCCGGAGGCATCAGTCACCATAAAAGTAGGGTATACGCCCACTTGTAACTGTTTGTGGAGGGTATTTTCATCATCGTTACCCATTGCCTCATAATAAACGGGCCAATTGGGGTGGTGTTGCCAATAAAACAACTGTGCATTTTCCAGGCTATATTCATTTAGAATAGTCATGAACTGAAATGTATCAGGCAGATGATGCTGTAATTGTTCAATGGCCGGCTGTAAAGCCATACAAGGCTTGCACCAGCTACCGCTGAATTCAAGAATGGTGAATGGCTTTTCTTGAAAGTTGATCGGTACATTTTTATGTAATGCAAGTTGGTACAGATTGCTGCCTACTAAAACTGAGTAAGGAATCCTCCAATGGGTACTTAAAGCAGAATCAATGGTAAAATGCAAAATTTGGCTATCAAAATCAATGGCCTGTATATGCATACTATCTTTTCCAAAAACTGTTCTTTGCCTATTCTGTAAAACATAGTCTAACACGTTATATGCCACCAATTGTAAGCGTTCCTTTTCTATAGCATAAAATAAAATGGCAGCATACTCATTGATCTCTCTCATCTGCTTAGGATAAATAGCAGCCGTTAAGGAATAAGGAAAAATACGAAACTGATAGCTATTACCATTATACTTAAATAGTTCAGATTCATAATAAGTATAAGAAATAATATTAACTTTAAAACAATTAGTTTGCTTTAACAGGGTAGTATCGGAAAATGGTTTACCGGAAGCAGTTAAAGGCTCACAACGAAACGCAGCATCGAAAGAATGAACAGTATAATTAGTATCGGTATATGTTACATTATTCAGATAAATAATAGGCAGTTGTTTAATATAATCAACGTTTGACTGGCCGGGTAATTTTAACGGAAGATAGTACACGGAATCATCCATGAAAGAATGATTAAAGTTTTTATCAACCACTACTATCAAGTGTTGATTAACAGTACCTACCAAAATTGATATGGTATTATGTATGCTGCTATCATTATGAGATTGTATTTCTTTTTTAAATAGAGAATATTGTTGAATGACTGCACCATCCCTTAAAAGTATCGCTGAACCGCTATCGTCAGAATAGAATGGTGAATTAATTTCACTAATATAAAAAAAAGAAGAATCTGGTATATGGGGATGAAAAGAAATACTAAAACTTTGCGACAACAGTATCGTCGGTAGCAGCAAAATAAAAATAAAAAAATAAATATGTATGGTGTATTTCATAATTATACCTCTTGTTTGAAATAAGGAAATGGTTAGTTACTAGAGCGTATCTCAAAAGTATGTTTTTTGTAATAAATTGAATGAATTTGCCGTTTATAAGAGAAACGACATTTATGGATATCACAA
>NZ_JAESDL010000040.1:0-12779 GCF_019249625.1 Hydrotalea lipotrueae
GAAAGATTGATGAATCAAATTCCACATCCTTACAATTATCTAAAATCCCTTTGCGCTTATTCTACCTAATCCTATTTATTTTTAATCTTTAAAAACATTAACTAAAACAAAATAGCATTTATGAGAAAATTTTACACAATTCGCTTTTTATTTTCATTGATTGCGTTGTTTTTGATAACAATGGGGCAGGCGCAGGTTAGTTTAGCCACTTCGCCCTATATCCAAAATTTCGATACCATTAGAACGGCTTTGCCCAATGGGTTTACGGTAAGAATCGGAGCCACCAATTCTGCTTTAGGTACACCGATTGCCAGTTTTAATACTGCCGCCACTAACTGGAATAGCACTTCAGGCCGATTTGGCAACTATGCTTCTGCAACAGGACTAAGAGCCAGTACCCCACCTGCCACTCAGGCGGCTGCCACCAACCGTGCTTTGGGCGTTCGACAAACCGGTAGTTTTGGCGATCCGGGTGCTGCATTTGTATTTCAGGTTATAAATACCAAAGGGAAAAAAGATTTTGCTTTGAGTTTTAATTTACAATCACTCGACAGCACGTCACCCCGCAGTACAACATTTTTAGTGCAATATGCAAAGGGCACCAATCCTAACAGTTTTAATACGGTAACCTCCACACCTACCCCTTTAGTAACCGGTAACAGAAAATTTTATGATACATTGGTGAACGTGAATTTCGGTACTTCATTAGATGATATTAATGACACTGTATGGATTAGAATTGCCACATTAAGTGCCAGTACCGGCAGCAGTAACCGGGCTACTTCTGCTATTGATAATTTTAGCTTAAGCTGGAATGATATACCTGCAGATACCATTCCACCGGTTGATACTTTACTGATTCCTCAAAATGGAGCCACAGGTGTTTCATCTATATTGCCTTTGAAAATTTATTTCAGCGAACCGGTAGCAGCAGCCACAGGAAATATTGTGGTAGAAAACACGACCGACAATGTGACAGATACCATTGGTGTGGATAGCAGTATTGTTGCTATAAACAGCAATATTGTTACCATTACCACCGGATTACAACCACTAAAACATTATAAAATAAATATTGATGCAGGCGCATTTACCGATTTTTCCAATAACGCTTACGCAGGTAAAAATGGGAATAATTGGCAATTTACAACTGCAAGTAACGATACAGTACCACCTTTTGCTATGAGCCTCACCCCCGCTAATGGCGCTGTGAATATATCCAACAAACCAAATTTCACCATTCATTTTAATGAAAGCATGGTATTGGGTTCTGGAAACCTGCTCATTAAACAAGTAAGTAATGATAGTTTGGTACAAACCATTCCCCTTGCAAATGTAACAGCACAGGATAGTACAGTTCAATTTTCGGCAATTGCCAATTTAGGTTTTAGCAAAAAATATTATGTACAAATTTCAGACAGTGCATTTCTGGATTTGTCGGGCAATGCATTTGCCGGATTTAAGGATAGCACATACTGGACATTTACCACACAAAGCCCCGATTACTTATTCAATCTGAATAACTGTAGCAATGGCTTACCCGATGGCTTTACCCAATTCAGCGCAGCTGGCGATTCAACCTGGAATTGCACCATTTATGGTTATCAGGGCAATGGTATTCAGATCAATGGATTTGGTGGGGGCAGTGCACAATTAAATGACGATTGGCTAATGAGTCCGCCATTAGATTTAACCGGTTTCAATATTCCATTATTAGAATTCTACAACAGAACCAAATACAATGGCCCGCAATTAAAACTGTTGGTTTCAACCAATTATTCAGGAACCGGTAATCCATCTGCCGCCACCTGGACCGAAATCAATGGTCATTTCCCGCCTATTAATTCAGATACATGGACAAAGTGTGCTAGTATTAATCTGACAAACTTTAAGTCAACAAATACTTATATTGCCTGGAGATATGCCTCCAGCCCAACTGATGGTGCACCACGCACTACAATAGACAATATTCATGTACTTAACAGTACACAGGCGCCACAACCCACATTGACAGTTCAACCGGATAATTTATTTTTAGGATATGCTGCTGCCGGAGTTGTGAGTGCCGGTAAAGCATTCCAATTTACAGTGGTAGATGCCAATGGCAATTTAACCATTACTGCACCTGCACAATTTCAGGTTTCAAAAGATAGCATTACATATGCAGGTACCATTCAATACACTGTAAATGAATTAGAGCAAACCAATATTAAAGCTTTTGTTCGGTTTGCTCCTACACAAAACAATTTAGAATACAGTGGCCAGTTGAATTTTGCAATTGGTTCTATTTCTAAAAACTTCACCAGAGTGTATGGTAATAGTGTAAACCGAAGCAATACCATTGATATTGTAAACTGGAATATTGAATGGTTCGGTAGCAATGGTTTTGGTCCTTCTGATAAAAATTTACAGGAAACCAATGTAAAAAAAGTATTACGCTATTTGGATGCTGATATTTATGCATTAATAGAAGTAGTGGATACAATCCGCTTCAGAAGGCTCATTGATTCATTAGGCAGCAATTGGGGCTATACTATTTCGCCATTCTGTACCGGTGCCGCCACTCCATCGGGTAGCAACTGGTTAAGCGGACAAAAAATGGCACTGGTGTATAAAAAAGATATGGTAAGTAATGTATCCGGAAGAGGACTCATGCTCAGCAGTGCTACTGCCAGCAGCAATTGGGCCAATAGCAGGGTACCTTATCTGGTTACTGCCGATGTAACTAATAAAGGGGGTGTTACCAAAACCATTAATTTTTTTATTATTCATGCTAAATCAGGCAGTACTGCCTCTGATTACGATAGAAGATATGCCGGTGTGAAAGAAATGAAAGATAGTTTGGATGCCATCTTTAGCAATAGTAACGTGATGATTCTGGGCGATTACAATGATGATTTGGTAAGTACCATTTCTACAGGTTCAGGCCCGGTTACTTCATGGGATCCTATTTTAAAAGATTCTGTTGGAACCAAATTCTACAAAGCATTAACATTGCCCTTGGATTATCAGGGATTTGCTTCTACTATTAATTATCCGGGAATGATTGACCACAATATCATTTCAAGTAGTTTATTAAGTAGCTACATCAACAATTCTGCCAAGGTTAGAACAGACGTAACCACTGTAATTCCGGATTATTTATCCAATAATACATCCGACCATTACCCCATTTATGTTCGTTTTAATTTTGGAACAGCTACTGCGGTAAATCCGGTAAATAATGATCCCAATTTACTCACATTGTTAGGCAATCCCGGTCATCAGCAAATCCGCTTTATGTTTAACAAAAACATTAACAGCCGCTTACAAATTCAATTAATGGATTTAAACGGACAAATTTTACAGCAACAGGTTGCAGAACAGGTGAATAAGGGTCAGGTAATTAGTTTACCCATTCAAAACTTACCTGCAGGAACATATATGTTACGAGTAGCACATAAGGATGGCACTACAGTAAAACAAATATTAAAATATTAATATTTATTATTTGGTTGATTCAAAAAACCCGTGGCTTTCATTAGCTGCGGGTTTTAATTTTATTAAGCAGAATAGAGGCAATAAAAATAACCAGCTCCGATCCTGTTAATAACTGTTTTCAGATTTTGTTATGCGCAAACAGATCTTGACTCCTTATATTACTAAAGGCTGTGGCCGATGAATTAATACAGTTGCATAAGCAACCAGTCCTTCTTCACGACCTACAAAGCCCATTTTTTCGGTAGTGGTTGCTTTAATGGAAACTTCTTCAGAAGTTAAATGACATGCTGTTGCAATAACTTCCTGCATTTGAGGAATATAAGGTTTTATTTTAGGCGATTCCAGACATATACTGGAATCGATATTGATAATTTTATAACCCTTTTCTGCAATGAGTGCTACTGTTTTCTGTAACAATATTTTACTGTCAATATTTTTATATGCAGGAGAAGTATCCGGAAAATGCACACCAATATCACCTAAACAGGCTGCACCCAATAATGCATCGCAAATTGCATGCAATAATACATCGGCATCTGAATGCCCCAAGGCACCTTTATGGTAAGGAATATGCACACCACCTAACCAGAAATCCCTATCCGTTACCAACTGATGAAAATCAATGCCAAAACCTATACGCATACAACTATTTTAATAATTGAAAGATATTTTTTCAATAAATATGAAATCGGCAACATAATGTTACAATCCAAACCGGCAAAATGTTTGTACTGTGAATATTAAAAAATACGGCCACACTTAGCCGGACTATTACTAATTCAAATTGTTTTTTTTACCTGAACCATTATTAGCTAAGTCAAAGTTCAGACCAATTCTGATGGTATTAGATAATGGGTTACGTGTAGTTACATATCCTGACGCCACTAAATAAGAGAGATTAATGCCAATATTTTGGTAATTCAGCCCCAAACCAAAGGTCAGGTAATTTCTGTTACCCCGATATTTATTTTCATAAAAATATCCGGTTCTTATAAAGAAAGTATTATCATAATTATATTCTGCACCGGCAGAAATTAACCAGGAAGTGAGTTGGTTACTGCCATCATTGAACGATTTAAACCAACTGGAGAAAACGCTTTGGGTATAATAGGTTGGTGCTGTAGCAGAATCATAAGTAGGCACCAATAATTTATTCAAATCAACTGCAAAAGTTATTCTATTGTCTTTATCTAACCGGGCAGTGTATGCTGCACCCAAACCTAAATTGGCAGGAATATAATCTTTGATATTGGCATCATTGGTATAACTGATTTTTGAACCAAGGTTGCTTAAAGTTACACCCCAGGTAAAATAATTTTTTGTAGTATCAGCTGCAATATGGTACAGAGTAGCATCACCCGCTACAGAAGAACCTGCTTTATAAATTACACCGCTGTTATTTGGATCACCGGATGCAAGGCTACTGTTAATATAACGCAGCGCCACACCGATACCCAATTGACTGGAAAGCTTTCTGGAATAACCGAAATCAATTCCAAATTCTCTGGGCATTGACGAACCTAATAAATTTCCATTGGCATCTGCAAACTGAATATTGCCTAAACTAAAATAACGAACAGAGGCAGAAATAACCTGTTCATTATCCAACCGATGATAACCGGCAATACTGGCTAAATAAACATCATTTAATCCCAAATCTTTAAACCAGGGAGAATAGGTAACAGCAATAGAATTATCGTTTGTAGCAAAAGGTAATTTAGCCCGGTTCCAAAACATACCATTGGCATCGGGTGAAGTGGCAATACCAACATCGCCCATACCACTGGCTCTGGCATCAGAAGAAATACGCAAAAAAGGCACAGCCGTTGTGGTTACGTTCACGGTTTGTGTTTGTGCAAATACAGACAGGCTCACAATGCAGAGCAGAAGAACTAAAAAGAATACCCTTATTCTCATAACAGATTTTAATGTGATGAATATACCCTACGGGTTAAAAAACTAAGAGGTAGAATTATTTCATTCAAGCATTTTAGTGAACAAAAAATTTGGCTGTTGCTTCAGCTTTTCCTGTATTGGAGGATGCAATAATATGATAAAAATACAAACCATTCAAGATTTTTTTGTTGTTCAATCCCCGCCCGTCCCAGTTCAGTTCTACTACTCCTCCGGAAGAATTGGGCAAAGTTTGCAATAACCTTCCCACTAAACTGCCATTCATGCTAAAAACATCAATTTCTACCTTTATTTCCGGCGCATCCATATTGTGCACCAAACGAAATGTGGTTTGACTGCTAAAGGGATTAGGATAGTTGTATACGGATAATATTTTCGGTGGTACCGCCGCACTAACAATAAAATGAATAGTGACTGATCGTGCATAGTTGGCTACATTCCAGGCTTTTATAGTTAAGGTGTGTGGCCCGGGAGTTAGTCCGTTTAACTGGTATTGAATGGTGCCGGCCTGATAACTATTGGGCAAAGCCTCATAAAAACTATTGAGTATAATAGGATTATTCGTATTACCATCTAATACAGCTGTAATATCGTGGCCAATACCTGCGCCGATGGTATTTATACCTAACGAATCGAACAAATGCACCAATAATAATGGGGTGGGGTCAACCGTACTACCCGCTCTAAAAAGCGTATCATTTAAAAATGCTTTGATAGTTGGGCCAGCCGTATCTGCGGGCAACAGACTATTACCACCACCAATTAAAAATTGCGTAGTGTAACCGGTAGCATCCAAAACATCATTCCAGGCATATAAACTTAGTTTACTATTCCCGGCCTTATAGTTAATATCCTTGGGTACCACAAATCTTACCTGAAAACGACCATTTGTAACAGAAACCTGACCTTTATAAATAATGTTGGTTTGCTGCATAAAAGTAGTAACAGGGCTGGCAGGGTCATTCCCTAAACTACGCAGTTGTTGTGGCTTATCGAATAAAGTGGCTACTAAATTGCCATTAAATGAAGTTTGCATCTGCCCCTGTGCGTTGGCAATATGCCCACTAAATGTATAGGTATTCAGCGCTTTTAACGTATCATTACCCGTTAAAGCCTGTTGGTTCAGCTGATCAATTTTAATTTGAAGTGTCGGGAAGGAAAGCCGCATGGCAGGATCTCCCAATAATGTAAATTTTCGGTTATTTAAAACATCGCTACTGTTTTGATAGGTAATATTTTTAGCAGTTAAAACAGATTGACCCAAAGTAGGATATACACCGGAAGCATTGGGTTGCAAAGCAGCCTGCATATAATTATTATTAATAATTTGGTTACTATAGGCAAACACGACACGGGTAGTAGTTAATAAGGCAATAGCGCCGGTATTACCATTGTATAACAAACCGCCGCCTAAAGAATTTTTGGTAGGATCATCATAAGGTGCAAAATCGCAGGTAGCCGTAATAAACAAAGGCAATTTATCGGGATTATTGAGTTGTTGCAATTCGGTTTGGCCAAATACTGCAGAATTAGATAATTGTTGATACCCTCCATGCCCATTGTAGTTAAAAATTAAAGCCCCATTATACAATTGGCTAACGATGGCTGCATTGACTTGTGGATACCTGCTGCCTCCTGCCCCACTTATCATTGGATAGGCATCTAAATAAATTTTGTTGATATTAATGGCTGTATCGTATTGTGCAGTGGTAGCTGCAATTGATTCTGCATCCTGCAAATGCAAATCATTGTCTTTATCATCGGCTACAAAAACCGACTGATTGCGCCAGGCACCAAAAGCCGTTTTGGCATGATAGTGTATCATTTTATTCACCATAGTAGTAGCTTCTGTTGTAGTACGAACGGGGAAACGACCAATCGCTAACTTCAACGGCGGCGCCACATTCACCTGATTAATGTCATCTGTATTGCCTAATAATCCAAAAAAATCGTCGGTAACATATGTATTTAAAGGCTCAACACTGTTGGCACTTTCATAAGCAGGTACAAAATTGGTATTGGGTTGAATGCGATTTTTATAATCAAAAGAAGCAGCACCAAATAATAGTACATATTTTAATTGGTTAGTTGAATCGGCGCCATACTTATCATCATACATTTTTAAGAAATCTCTGATAGCCGTAGGATCCGGATTACCACTACTAAACTCCTGATAAATTTGTTGCGTAGTAACTACCTGCACCCTTTGTGAATATTGTTGTTGATGAAATGCAGCCAGTTGGTTAGCCTGTGTTATAAACTGCGGATGAGTAATAATGATAAAATCGGCCGGACTGGTACGATGCAGGTTTTGATTATTCATTGCCCCCAAGGCAAGTGGCTGTAATGCATTCGTGTCAGTAAAGGCAATGTATTGTTTTAAAGAATCAGCAGGTTGTACAAATAACAGTTGCTGATTCATGATTTGCGTATTCATTTCAATAGGTACAAGGGGTTGAGTAACATCCCAAACACGAATATTAGCGTTAGCATTCGATATCTGAAATTGTGCAACTCGGCCTGCACCCACAGCTGCAGGGTCAGAAAACAGCAATGGCATACCATTGTATATGGCTAATTTACGCCGGCATTGCAATACAATTTGATGCATCCACCCCTGCGCGCCAGAAACACCGGGATTAAATTGGAGGGTTACTTTCAATACCGAATCTGCATTCGGCAAACTAACCGATGCTTGTTGCTGTACCTCAGTGGCATAAGCATCTAAAAAATAACCGGAAACGCCGGCAATAGCAGGTGTGGCAAATAAATTGCCATTTAAGCTTAACGAAAAACTACTACTATTAGCCCCCACACTTCTACCCGCCAAATGGTAGCTTACGCCTACAGGTGTATTATTTAAAAGACCCGGAACCTGAAAAGTAACATTTCTGGTTAATCCGGCATTTTGGCTCATAGGGTTACTCCACCATGCTTTACCACTGTTTAACAAGTTTACTGAATCGTTTTCAATGGCAAAATGATCAGTAAAACTATTCACTAAAACAGTTGGGCTTAAAGCAGTTACTTGTGTGCTAATTCTTTTTCCTGAAGGTTGAATGGTAATGTAATAAAAAGCGGTATCGCTGTACAGGTTTTTTTGGTATAAGAACTGCTGTTTGGCAGCATCATACATCCATTGATGCGGGCCCGCAGCATAAAAAAGTACATAATCGTTGTTATTGAAAATACCATCGCCGCCATCATTTACCCAAATGGCATTTTCAAACAAATCATCTATTCGGGGTAAAATATTATTTTCGGGTAACATTTGCCCCCCATTTCCATAAATGCGTAAAGAACCTGCCAATAGGTTGGCGGTATTTATGCCCATATTTTTTAAAAAGGCAACATCTATTTTATAAACGCCAGCTTTAGTAACCCCAATTTTGAACCAATTACCGGCAGATAAAACTGAATTGGGCACATAATTTCTTTGGGCTTTTAACGTTATAGCAGCAGTTAGGAGAAAAAAAACAAGGGTAATTTTAAAAAAATAGGCAATTGTTTTTGGCTGGAAACAATTTATCGTTTTATTTAGCATAATCATTTACTGCGGCAATCCCCTTTTTTAAGGCTAAAATTAGGGTTTTCGGCTGTAGATTGTTATATTTAAGATGATTCATGTATAAAAATCGCCTATATTCGCACAGCGCAAAAACTTTACCCTCTATCTTTTACTGTTTAAGAACCTTAAAATTCATATCATGCAATTGCTTACAACTGCAAGAAACTGTGTGTTATTATTGTCGCTGATTGGCGCTGCTGCTTCTTGTAAAGTATTTAAGAAAAAACCTGAAAAATCGGCTGTTACCGGCTGGAATTATAATGACAAAACACAGGGTAATTTTTATGTAGCAAAACCTAAAGACATTAATACCGCTCCCGGTTTGGTATTTGTGCAGGGTGGTACTTTCACTATGGGTGCTACACAAGAAGATGTAATGGGCGATTGGAACAATATTCCCCGTCGCGTTACGGTGAATTCCTTTTTCATCGATAAAACAGAAATTGCGAATGTGCATTATCGTGAATATTTGTATTGGGTAGAAAATGTTTTCAGCGATACCACTGCTTATCCCGAAGTAATTGAGGCAGCAAAGCCCGATACATTGGTATGGAGAAGTGAATTGGCCTATAATGAGCCTTATGTTGAATATTATTTTCGCCACCCCGCTTATAATTATTATCCAGTAGTAGGTGTAAACTGGAAACAGGCCAGCGATTTTTGTGTTTGGAGAACCGACCGGGTAAATGAATTAGAACTTATTAAGAAAGGCTACATCAATAAAAACAATATTAAAACCGAATTGAATGGCGGTGGCCAGGAGAATTTTGATACCAAAGCCTATTTAATGGGCGAATATCAGGTACAGCCAGGTAAATTAGCTACTTCTAAAAGTAACCCTTTAAAAGATGCACAGGGCCGGCCCAGAACCACAGTAAAATTTGATGATGGTATTTTATATGGCGACTATCGCTTACCCACAGAAGCCGAATGGGAATATGCAGCCTACGGCTATATTGCTGAAAACCCACAGGTAAAAAAAGGAAAGAAAACCAGAGGAGAAGAGAATATTGCCAATAAACAGATTTATGCCTGGAAAAATGCAGGATTTGACAACCTGCGTTCTACACGTGCAGGTGCTTATCAAGGTGCTTTTCTAGCCAACTTTAAGAGAGGGGCAGGTGATAATATGGGTGTTGCAGGTGGTTTAAACGATAATGCAGCTATACCTGCAGAAGTAACTTCCTTTTCTCCCAATGGTTTTGGCATTTATAATATGAGTGGTAATGTAAGCGAGTGGGTAGCAGATGTGTACAGACCATTAACCAGCTTAGATGCAGACGATTTTAATCCATTCAGAGGCAATGTTTTCAAAAAAGTAGATATGAGCCGCGGAACAGGCAATTTAAGAGATAGTTTAGGTCGTATTGTAATGGTACCAGAATCTGATTCCGCATTGAGAGAAAGAAGAAATTACCAAAGAGCATATGCCAAAAATTATTTAGATGGTGACTCTTTAAGTGGGGTGAATTATGGCTATGGCATTACTACACTTATTTCAGATAAATCGAGAGTAGTAAAAGGTGGCAGTTGGAACGACAGACCTTACTGGTTATCGCCCGGAACCCGCCGCTTTTTAGAAGAAGATCAAAGCAGCAGTACCATTGGTTTCCGTTGTGCCATGACGCATTATGGCGCTGCTGAAGGCACTTCCAGAAAAGCACAAACAGGCAACTTCTTCCCGGCAAGAAGAGCTAAAAGATAAAGGAAAGGTAAATACAGCAATTCCACTTAATCAGTGGAAAAATGAAACGCCATCTTCAAAAAAAGATGGCGTTCTTGCGTAAACAACTTTTCAGTTAAATTTATATTGAAACAAATGATAAACCTATTGTATGATTAGCATTGACGCACTCTACCAAATTTATCTGCAATATCCGCAAGTACAAACCGATACCAGAAAAATAAAAAAAGATGACATATTCTTTGCATTAAAAGGACCCAATTTTAACGGTAATACCTTTGCGCTACAGGCTTTGCAACAAGGTGCAGCTTATGCAATTGTAGATGAGCAACCGGATATAAGCAATAATCGTATTTTTGTTGTGAATGATGTACTGCAAACCCTGCAGCAATTAGCTCTTCATCATAGAAAGCAATTCAACATTCCCTTTTTGGCCATTACAGGCAGCAACGGAAAAACCACCACAAAAGAATTGGTGAGCGCTGTGTTGAGTAGCCATTTTAAATGCTATACTACTCCGGGAAACCTCAATAACCATATTGGTATACCACTCACTATTTTACAGGTAAAACAAGATGCCCAAATAGCTGTAATTGAAATGGGTGCCAATCACCAAAAAGAAATTGCCGGTTATTGCACTTATACCCTGCCTACCCATGGCATTATTACCAATTGTGGTAAAGCACATTTAGAAGGTTTTGGTGGTATAGAAGGCGTTCGCAAAGGCAAAGGTGAACTGTATGATTTTATTAGAACGCATAACGGCATGGTATTTATGAATGCTGATTATGATTACTTACAGGAAATGAGCAAAGGCATCCATCTTAAACTAACTTATGGTACGGCCAATGCAGATATTATTGGCAATATACAGGAGAACAATTATTTTCTATCGGTACAACTTACAAAAGGCACAAAGGAAATCAGCCATATCAAAACGCATTTAGTTGGCGATTACAATTTACCCAATATTTTATGTGCAGTAGCCGTAGGTAAACACTTTAATGTGCCGGAACAAAAAATAAAAGATGCCATTGAAGCTTATCAGCCCAATAACAGCCGTTCGCAACTGATTCAATTCAACAACAACCACATTATTTTAGATGCATACAATGCCAACCCCACCAGCATGAAGGCTGCCATTGAAAATTTTGCTAAAATTCCCGGAAAGGAAAAGGTAGTTATGATTGGCGGTATGATGGAATTGGGTGAAGAAAGCCTTGCAGAACATCAGAATATTGTGCATTTACTGGAACAATTTAAATGGCATGCGGTTATATTGGTTGGAGGCGATTTCAGCCTGGTAAAACATAACTACCTTTACCTGAATAATGCTTCAGAAGCCAGTAAGTGGTTACGCGAACAAAATTTTCATCAGGCGTATATCTTAATTAAAGGCTCCAGAAGTATGCAAATGGAAAAAATAATTAACACGTAAAGAATAGCTATGCAGCCACTTTATAAAATGTTTCCACAGTTAGAACCTGCTTTATTGCAGGAAATAGAAGCAAACAGTATTCTAAAAACCATTCCTGCAGACGAAATATTAATCAGAACAGGCCAATATATTAAAAGTGCATTATTGGTTGTAGAAGGCACATTGAAAATATTCAGAGAGAATGAAGATGGTGGTGAGTTTTTAATGTACTACCTGCAACCCGGCGAAGCCTGCGCCATTTCATTGGTATGTGCTTCAAAAATGGAAGCCAGTAAAGTAATGGTAAAATCGGTTGAAGAAAGTGTCATTATGATGGTACCCATTCATTTAATGGACCAATGGATGAGCAAATACAAAAGCTGGTATTATTACGTTTTAGAAACCTACAGAAATCGCTTTGAAGAACTGTTGTTATTAATTGATCATATTGCATTCAGAAATATGGATGAGCGATTAATTTTTTATCTGAAGCGTTACTCCAAAGCACACAAAAGCAATCAAATTAATTTATCGCACCAGCAAATAGCAGATGAGTTGAACTCATCAAGAGAAGTTATTTCAAGATTGTTAAAAAAACTTGAACAAAAGAATTTACTAAGCCTTTCAAGAAATACAATTGAGTTAAAAGAAACTTTTCATAAAGAAATGATTTAGCAAAGTAACATTTGTCACATTTTTTACATGGATTCATTTTC
>NZ_JAESDL010000041.1:0-11035 GCF_019249625.1 Hydrotalea lipotrueae
ATTATAATTTGAATAACTGTCTATGGAAATAAATAGTTTATTTATTTTCAATTTAAATAACGCTGAATCAATAAATTGGTAGCTATTAAATTCCTGAATGCAAGGCGCACACCAGGTAGCCCAAATATCAATGTATAATCGTTTTCCTTTGTTAAGTGCTATTAAATCATTAATTGTGTTAATTTTTTTAGTGGTATCTATAAATTGTATATTCAAATTACTATCAATAGTAGCTTGTGTATTGTTAAAATTGTATTTATCTTGAAGGATTTTTAAATAATAATTATTAGGAGAAAGGTGATTAAATATTGTTAAGTCATTTTTAGTAACGCTTTCCGGGAATAAAGTAATCGCTACAATCATATAATCTCCGATTAAATTGGTTTTAATACCAAAAGGAGCATATAGCAAAGGAACAAATGTGTTACTAAAAGTATAAGTATTATTATTTATATTAAATATAGAGTCTTTAACATCATCATCTGTTTCTAATTTATTTGCTATCATATATTTCAAACGTAAATAGCTTGAAACATAAAATTTTGCAAGTACACAACTTAATACTCTTGTATTAAAAGGTTCTTGTATTTCTTCCGCCATTTGTAAAATATTTGCTTTGCTTATATCTGCACTAATAAAGTGAATCTCTTTAATTCCTTTTCTTATAAATGGCTTTAGGAATTCAGCTATCAATATTGCTTTGAATTGAATGTTAATGGTGGTTCTAAAGCTTTCCGTTATTTTGTTTTCCTGGTATAGGGTATCATATGGATGGGTGTAATTGTTGATGATGGTAATTAAGTTTTTCTTTAATTCAGGAAGATTCAAATTTTTTTGCTCAAATAAGTTAAATACAGGCGTGAATTTAGAGATAGGATAGGGATAATTGAATTGATTATTGAATAACAAAATTCCTTTTGCATTGCTACCTGTTAAACGAATCCAATTGGTATTTACAGGTGGGTTATCACCCAAAATGGTTGCATTGAAATATAAGGAGTCGTTGGGTTTAGCATAGATAAAAAACGGTTCACCATCAAAGGTCATTTTTAAAAAAGTAGAGGTTTTTACAGCAATATTTATGTTTATTTCTTTTTGGGGTGTTGCATTAATGGTCTTAGTAGCCAGATAATGATTGTAAAACATACCTTCATAAGGTTCAAAAATATTTAACTGAACATCATGGTCAGATGTTATAATGCCTTTTAATAAAAATTGGCCAAAACCAATATTTGAATAAATTAGAAAAATTAAACTAATTAGGTATTTCATCATAGTATATATTCAAGGAAGGGGCGATAAAGACGCCCCCTTTTGTTTTTTAAAATCACTGTATTGAGTTATTACATGTTCCGCCATTGGTGCAGTATATACCAATGTCACTTATCATCTTATCTACACTTGGGGTATTAGTATATTCCCAAGTACCGGGCATTCCGGTGCATGAGCATACCCATGTACCACCCGAAATTTTCTTTTGGGCATCTTTGCTCAAAATGGTTACGCCTTGTAACCCTGCAATTGTTTTTAACATACGCTTTTGTTTTGAATGTTTAAAAAATGATTGTTTATGTTTTGTTAGCTAACACATTGTTTGATAGAAATGAACTATTTTTTCATATATTTTTTAAGTTGTAACTCTTTTATAAAGGTTCCTTTGCAGCTTTATTTTTTATACCTTTTAAATATGCTGATAACATGTTTATTTTAATTAACTTGTTTTCAAAACCTACTGTTGACGTAATAAGTTTTTTAAAATATTTAATTTCACTTTACTTTTGGATTACTTCTGTTCAACTGGTTTGCTATAAATTTAGATTATGAACTTAACTTGTGTAAATGGTAGATTATCAAAATACTTTTATGATATGGTTTCAACTATTTATATATCCGATTTCTTAGCTTGGTGATTTTTATCATTCTTCCATATGATTTGTATTCATATATTTTTTACTTTAAGCTTAAAGAACAATCAAAACTAATACATCATTTATGATATATATTTAGTAATTTTACTGAATTTTAGGGGTAGTTTCATTAATTTTTTTGTTTTTATTTTACAGGATTATTTGGTTTGTGGTAAATCAAATCTATATGTTAATCTACCATGTCGGCCCAGTAGCGACTGTATAAATTATTTGTGAGTAAAAGAGTGTCATGGTTTCCCGCTGTATGTATAAAACCTTTGTCTAACAAGTATATGCGGTCGCAAAATGTTTTCAGTACATGCAAACGGTGTGTAATCATTACAATCGCCATTTGTGTTTTCAGTTGTTGAAGTAAGTGGAGCACAAAGCGTTCTGTTTCTCTGTCCATGGCTGAAGTTGCTTCATCTAACAATAATAGTTGGGGTCGGTGATACAATGCCCGTGCTAATGCAATCATTTGTTTTTGCCCGCCCGATAAGTTTATGCCTTCTTCGCCTACAAGTGTCATAACTGATTGAGGAAGGCTGTCCATATAAGGAGCAAAGCCATAATTACGCAAGAACTCCGCAACAGCTTCTGGATTATTAGCCGCATCATCAAAAGCTATGTTTTCTAAAATCGTGCCATTAAAAATATGTACCTGCTGCGGCACTACGGCTGCTAGCTTTCCCCAACGCTTCTTTTCGATGTTGTAAAGGTTAAAGTTGCCATTAACGAGAATAGTTCCACTTTCTGCTGTGTAATGCTGCATCAGTAGTTGTACCAGTGTACTTTTACCGCATCCGTTTTCTCCCATCAGGGCAATGACTTCACCTTTTTGAACTGAGAAAGAGATGTTTTGTAACACAGGGCTGCGACCCGGATAACGAAACAACACCTGTTTAACTTCAAGGCGTTCAAAATGGGTCAATTCTTCTATTCCCGCTTCTTTATATTGAATACCAACAAACTCATACATACGGTTAAAAGCAATACGGGCTTCATTAATGGGGATGCTTAATAAGGCAAGGTTGGCAACAGATGGAAGTAAAGAACCCACCATTCCAATGATAGCCATTAATTCTCCAACCTTTAATTGATTGTGCAATACGCTGTTGCTGAGAAATAATAATAAACTACAAAGAAGGGAAGCGGCAAATACATTGGCAACAAAAGTAAGCCGCATTTGTATTTTTCCTAACTGAAAGATGGATGACTGATAGTTATTATAAACTGTATGATTACCCTCAGAAAACAAGGGCTCTTTGCTGTGGTTTTTAATAGCTTCCACACCCTGCAATGTAGAAATGTAATTACTTTCTGCCATTGCATAACCTGCCATAGTAGATTGTTGGGCTTCACTTATTTTTTTGTTGCTTCTGTAAATAAGCAAAAAGAAAACCGGTAAGGCAGCCAGTGTTATAAAGCCACTGAAAACTGAATAGGAAAACACAAATACAAGTGTAACTAAGACCACGATAGCATCCAATAAAGTATTACCTACTATCTGGCTTAACACACGCTGTATGCGGTTGGTATCATGTAATCGTGCAGTGAGATCTCCAATTTTACGGGTATCAAAAAACGATTTGGGGAGATAAAGCAAACGCGAAAAGAATTCTTTTGTAATACGCAGGTTAAATTCTTTTGACTGCCTGATTAAAAGGTGAGTGCGAAGAAGTGTTACCGATTCTTTTGCCATGAGTAAGAAGAAAACAAGGCCAATGCCTGTGTAGAGTTTATTGTATTGTTTTCGGGGGAGAAATTCATCAATTAATCGTTGGGAAAAGATAGACATCGTAAGGCCTAAGGCGGCTATTGCTATACCCATTACAGCAGCAATCATTAATAATGGAGCATCTTGTTTTATCAGTTCCTTAAACCATTGCTTTTTGTTGCTTACAATGTCTTTTGTTTTTTGAAAACTTCCATTGGGAGTAAGTACCAAACAGGCCCTGGATTGCCAGATAGCCTCTAATTCATCGGGTGTGTAATGTACAATACCTTTTGAGGGGTCGCCAACGATTAGCAGTTGTTTGTCTTTTTTTATAGTAGTACCAAAATACACCACATAATGCTGCAGCCTGTTTTCAAGAAGCACATGCAGAATGCAGGGAGAAGGGTGTGTCAGCAAAGCCTCCATATCTGCTTCACAACCCTCTGCATCAAAACCTGTAGCCTGTGCTGCTTGGAATAAACCTAATAGTGTAGTGCCTGTTATGGTAGTACCACTTAAACGGCGCAGGTTTTCAAAATCATTATCACCGCCATAATAACGAATGAGGGAAAGCAGGCAGGCAACGCCGCAGTCTTTTTGGTCTTGCTGCTGTACAATAGAAGGGATTTGTCTAATTGATTTTTTTAAGGACAAAAGCATAAGTCGCTAGTGATATGAAGTGTTATGGTTTTAGCAGATAAGCAACACTACATTCGCCATTATGCTTTCGGAGCAACTTGCCGTTTTTGTAAACGTAAAAAGAAGGAACAGAAATTGTTCCAAATGCCTTAATGAATTGTGAAGCCGTATCGTTCAATACTGTAACCGCAGCTAACTTTGAAAGATTCATACTATCTGCAAAACGCTTAGTTCCCTCTTTAGAGTAAGAAGTAATCATGAGCCAGTTTACATCTTTTAAAAGGGCCTGTTCACGGAACATTTCCTGCACCATACTTTGGCAGTAGCCGCACTCAGGGTTAAAATAATTGAGTACTAAAAGTGGTTCATTGGTTTTAAAACTATCTGTATTGAAAATGCTGCCATCCATTTTACGCAGTTGTATAGAGGGTAGGTATTGGGTAGCGGCTACTATTTTTTCTTTCAATTCTGTCGTACACCAGATTTTATAACTAAGAAAAGAAGCCAATAAAAGTAAAAGTGCTGGCACTGTAATAAGGATGATTTTTCTACGATTCATAAACGATATTTACGGTTGAAACACTACAGATAGATAGCTTACCACCAATACCCAAATGGCTAAGCCAGGTAGGTAAGTAGTAGCAACAAATTTTAAAGAAGGCATGAATGTTTTTTTTGATTCCTCTGCTATGAGGTAAGCCAGAAACAAAACATACCCAAGCTCAAAAATATTGAGTGTATTAAAAAAATAGCTGCTCCATTTAGGCATACTTGCTGCTGTAAATATCTGTAATGAAAATGGGTTTACGGATAGTTGTTCCAGCGATTCTACATTCACAAAAAACTCGGTGTACAAAAGCCCTGCTACTGAACCAACTGCAAAAATCACTTCTGCCTGAATAGCTATTTTCCAGAAAGATGCTTGGGTAAACCTGTCTGTAATAAAGCTGCCAGCTTTTAAACAAATGTATGTAAAACTAATGCGCAGCAGCAAAGCAAGTGGAATAAACAAGTAACTTACCCATTGCCATTTATGTACAAACTTCAAGTAATCTTCAAACTGCCGGTCGGTCATTTGCGAACCTACGATTAAACGGTACAAATCATCTGTTAAGAGATAAGTTTGACTGTAAAAGGCAATTAGTACTTGTATCAGCAATAACACAAAAAAAAGTGACGAAAGGGTATATTTCATACATTTTCTTATGATACGTTGATATTGAAATATTCGCTTGATTTAAATATGACGTAGTAAGCTTGAATAAGTACATATATTAAAATATATATTGTTATCACGTTTATAGGCAATATTCCAATAAAGGTTAAAATTGTAATAATTGATAAAAAAAATAATCCTAATATGAAGAAAATATCAGGGAATTTATGTTTAATTTCAATTTTATTTTGTTCATTTCTTAATTTAATTGATTTTGTCGATTTCCACCAATCCATCGTCATATTTATATCAAATTCTTTGTAAGGAATACTAACAATTATCTCACTATTTCCTTTCATCTTGTAATTATTGTTATTGATATTGATGTTTAATGTTCGTAGAGGAAAAATTCCTTTTCTTAAAATTTTAATATTTTCCATTTTGATACTTTTTAAATTTATATACTTTGTTTTGTTAAATAGAATGACATTTTGTAGGTAATCATAAAAGAAAGAAATCGTACAAATTTTATAGACAATTTCTTTCTACTTGTATTTTACTCTTTCCATGCACAAATAATACTTGCTACTCCCATGCCTAAAGCGGTTGGCCCAGCAATTGCAAGTCCAATTGGCCCAAAAGACGAAGCTACTCCTGCAATTAAGCCAGTTACAGCAATGAATTTGTTTGCAGTCGAACTGCATGGAGTACCGCCTTCAATTTCCTCCATTTGTTTTAATTCCATTTTTTTCATCTGTTACAATTTTATTTGTTAATGAATACTCATCTTGAGTTCGTTGACTATCTCAATACGAACAGGGCATACAGTGTTTGCTCCCTCATGCCTTTCAGCAATCCTTACAGTGTCCCTGCCACTGCTGTGCAGTCCCTTTGTTATTTTTTCTTTGGGTCAACAAAGGCAAAATGTCCCTCAATTCGTGGCCACTAAATATGTTTTAAACACTTATTGTGTATATCTTAATTTAAAAATTTGGGTTTCTTAATTTGTTTTGCTTGTTAAACAGTGTTTATTTTCAACTATTTATCAATTCAAACCATTTATCGGTTTATTTCTTTCCTTTAAGCTCAAGTATGCCAATTGCTTAACCCTTATTGATGACAAGCTGTATTATTAGTTAAAATTAAAACCTTTTAACTCCATCCGCTTTAGTAATTTTACTAAATCTTCTACGTAGTTTTACGCTATTTTTATTAAAATATAGAGCTTTGGCCGGTGCACATATTATTTGTATTATATTTATACAAAGTGACTATTGAATGCATGCTGAGGTACAAATAGCATTGGTAGAAGATAAACCTGCTAACCTGTTGCAATTGAAACGATGTACTACTGCTATTTTTTTTAAAAGTCATTTTTTGCCGAAGTAAAATTAAATACAATCATTCCTGAATAAACTTTTTTTAATGTATAAAATAGCTTTCTATTTTTATTCTAGTTTCTTTATTAACCAATAAATCCTGCATCATTTCACCATTTTCCATGATTAATATTCTTTTACAAAGGCTAGTAACATGATTTAAATCGTGACTACTTATGAATAGGGTTGTACCGTATTGTAAGTTAATATTTAAAAGTAAATTCTTAAGTTGTATTTGGGAGCTTGGATCTAGATTAGCAAATGGTTCATCTAATATACAAATTTTAGGGTTCACTACTAAAGCGCCTGCAATTCCTACTTTGCACTGATTACCTTTTGATAAATCCCTAATGTACTTTTGGTTTGTAATAGTTTCATCAAATAATTTTGTATTTGTTGTTATAAAATTATTTATTTCAACATCTGATATATTGTTCAGACTGCCTATAAATGAAAGATATTCCATAGGAGTAAGGTAGCTAATTAAAAAATCTTCATCTAAATATGAGGTAGTGAATTTCTTCCAGTAATCAGTAAGAGATACATTTTGGTCATTTATTAGCATTTCTCCACTATCAGGTTTAATAAGGTCAAGCAATAACCTAAAAAATGTTGTTTTTCCTGCTCCATTGTTACCAACTAATCCAATAATTTCTCCAGGTCTAATTTCAAGGTTTTTTACATCCACCACTTTTTTTCCGTTGTATATTTTTGTTATATCTTTTATCTTAATCATTATTTTAAATTTTAGAAAATCCTTCCAATAATTTGTATTTATTTTTATTGAATTGTTTAGTAAGAATTTGTAGCCAGAGTTTAAAAAAGCAAATACTGGTTATACCAAATGATCCAAAAATTATTATGGTTGTTTTAAGTGAAAATAATTGATATAAAGGGTAAAAGATGATGAATGATACAGTTAACAAACTATAAAAATAGATATACTGATTCATTCCTGTTCCTTGATGATTTAAAAAAGCACTTTTGTTTACATCAAGTCTTTGATAATTAAACATACCAAACAAACATATCATTGGGATTTGTATTCCAACATTAAAAAAATATGAGCAGGTAATAATAGTTATATTATTTTGCCAAATTAATAAACACATTAAAAAAGCTAATGTGCAAAGCATAAATAAAATTAGCAGCTTACTTTTAATATATTCTTTATTTTTTAAGTTAAGTACAAAATAAATAGGGAAATGCGAGCTTTGCCAAGAAAATAGGAATTGTCCATAAAAAATAATAGGTACTGCTATTGCTCCAACACTTATTAAAAAAGTAGTGAGTATATCTCCTCTACTAATACCTGTATATTTTACAGAAACAACTGCACCAATTAATAATATTAAAGGAAAAATAATTGCACTAACAATTATTTGAAGTGGCCTATTGTTTCTGACTATTAGTTTCAGTTCAATATCAAAAAATAATATAAATAATAGGTGCTTAGAAAACAATGGTGGTTTATTTTTTAAAAAAGATTTCAATGGCATTTTATTATTGGCTATCCTGTCTATGTATAGTAATTGGCTTACTTGATTTCTATAAAAGATAATAACGATGAATAGTGCTATTAAAAGTGGCAATAATAAGACATGATTAGACACTATATTTTTAAAAATGATTACGGCATATTCATCCATTTGAATTTTGGTATTGAAAATTATCCCAAAAACAAGGAAAAAAATACTTGTTATTCTCCATATCCAAATAAGTAATATTATAGAGCTATTTATAATGAATTGAACTAAAAAATTGATGATTAGAAAAAAAATGAATAGATAGGTGTACAGTAAAACTATTTCTGGCGTATTGAATAATTCGTTTAAATTTTTGAGTATAGAGGGTATTAATAGTACCAGAAGAATGAAATTATAGCTTGTTGCTATTGATTGAAGGATAAAAAAATTTATGATTTTACTTTTAGGTATGTTTAGTGTTAAATATGGTTGTATAACATTAGCATTTTGTTTTTGAATTACTAAACGTAAAATAAAATCACTTACGATAATATAAATCAGTATTTCAAAAATTATGTTTTCAAAATTTTTATTGAATCTGGTATATAATAAAATGTATTTTAAATGCCATAAAAAATACATAACAGGTATAGTAGCTAATATGGTATAAAAATTAAAAAAAATTTGAAATAAAAATCCTTGTTTGCTTCCATTTTTTCTTAGTCTACTTTTCCAATCATTCAACAAAAGTTTTATAATAACATTTTTTAACACGATTTATATTTTTTTCTTTTAAAATTATTAGAATTTACTGAATAAGATTTTTTCTAAGATTTTAAATAAAATTGGGTATAATTAACATGTTGTATTATACCCAATTATTATTAATGAACACACTGGCTAAACCATGAACCTACAAGTGTCCATCCAAGGAGAGCGGCAGGTGGAAATACAGTGCTCACAACAGCTGCACCGAGCGCAAGTCCTGCAGTTACTGGTGCACAACTTCCGCCTTCAATTTCCTCCATTTGTTTTAATTCCATTTTTTTCATCTATTACAATTTTGTTTGTTAATGAATACTCATCTTGAGTTCGTTGACTGTCTCAATACGAACAGGGCATACAGTGTTTGCTCCCTCATGCCTTTCAGCAATCCTTACAGTGTCCCTGCCACTGCTGTGCAGTCCCTTTGTTATTTTTTCTTTGGGTCAACAAAAGCAAAATGTCCCTCAATTCGTGGCCACTAAATATGTTTTAAACACTTATTGTGTATATCTTAATTTAAAAATTTGCGTTTCTTAATTTGTTTTGCTTGTTAAACAGTGTTTATTTTCAACTATTTATCAATTCAAACCATTTATTGGTTTATTTCTTTCCTTTAAGCTCCAATATGCCAATTGCTTAACCTTTATTCATGACAAGCTGTATTATTAGTTAAAATTAAAACCTTTTAACACCCTCCGCTTTAGTAATTTTACTAAATTTTCTACGTAGTTTTACGCTATTTTATTATAAAATAGAACTTTGGCCGGTGCACATATAATTTGTATTATATTTATGCAGAGTGGCTATTGTATGCGTGCTGAGGTACAAAAAGCATTGGTAGAAGGTAAACCTGCTAACCTGTTGCAATTGAAACAATTAGCCACTGCTATACCCGGTGTGGATATTGTATTTACGGCTGCCAATGGTGCAGATTGTTTACGGCAATTGCTACAGGTAAAAAAAGAGCCCGATATCATTATCACCGATTTGTTAATGCCGGAAATAGATGGCACGAGTCTAGCTTGTTTATTGCATTATGCCCGCCCTAAAATGCCGGTTATCATCGTATCTGCATTGCTTTCCGAGTATGAAATAGCAGAGTTAATGGATATGGGTGTAAAGGGCTTTCTGGCAAAAGCAAACCTATCAGCCGAAATAATTGCTAAAGCAATTGAAAATGTAAGTGAAGGCGCTGTATTTATAGATGAAACAATGTTTGATAAAGAAAAAGCCTTTGCTGAAATAAAGCGTATACAGCTATTGCCCCGAGATGTCAAAACTATTCAATCGTTCACCAAAAAGGAGTTGTGTTTTTTACAATTATTGGTAACACTGGATGATTACCAACAAATAGCCCGGGCCATGAACCTTTCGGTAAAAACGGTTCATTATTACGCTGAGCAATTACGCGAAAAAACAAATTCGCGTAATAAAATGGGTTTAACGTTATATGCCCTTAAAAATAGATTGGTAAAAATTTATAAAGCTTATGTAAGTTATACTTTTTCTGGCATTCCTTTTTTACTGGTTACTACGTAATTTTATTAAAAATGTAGTGTAGGTTCGTTACATTACAAATAAGGCAAAATATGCCATCAACTATTATTCCTTAGTTTTATCCATTTATCTGATAGGTGTATTAATAATAGTATGCAACTTTAATTTGTCCTTTTTTTGCTTTGTATGATTAGAAAATTAATTTCATATTCGTTTCATAATAATCGTGTATGTCAATCAAATCACCTGTAAAATTTGGCGCTATTTTATAAGAATCTATTTGTGTTGTGTGATAACCACTCAGGGTTCTTAAACCTATTTCTTCTGCCGTATTGGCAATCCCCAGAAAATTAACTCCTTCTTTGTTTAATTGTGTTTTGGTTCTAACTTCATTTACATCTAAATTTCTGCCATAATATTTTGCAATCATAACTAAGCATGCAGGGCCGCAATCCATTTGATTGAGTTGGTGAATAAAGGGAAAAATTGATTGCTTCACTTAAAATAAT
>NZ_JAESDL010000042.1:0-10714 GCF_019249625.1 Hydrotalea lipotrueae
AACCTTTTTTATCCGCATTTGTTCATAAACTATTGATCCCATTGTGTTCTATTCGTTTTTGAGGAACGACTAAATAAAAAAAATCTCCAACTTTTTTAGTGTCAGAATTTCTATTAAAATCCGTTTATTACTCTTTTAATGCCATGCTTCAATAATGGTACATTAAAATTGATAAGTAAACCCAATTTAAAATTTCCTAGTTTTAAATAGGTGGGTGTTTGGGCTAAATGAACATCATTTAATGCCTCTACACTTTTCACTTCTATTACCACTTTATTTTCAACTAATCAATCAATTCTATAACCACATTCTAAATGGATTTCTTCAAATACTAATTGCATAGGCTTTTGTTTTTCAATAATTAGCCCTTCTTTCAGCAAAACATACAATAAACATTCCTGATAGGCGCTTCCCAATAAACCAGGGCATAAAGCTTTATGCACTTTCATTACAGCGCCAATAATTGTATTAGAAATTTCGTTTTCTGTCATGAAAAGATGGTTAGAGTTGGTGAATGTTATTTTTTATAATTAATATTTAATTATATATAATATTATCCAAAAACACCTTTCACCATACCGCCATCAACACAAATGGTTTGCCCGGTAATATAACCTGCATCTTCGCTCATTAGCCAAATTGCTAATTGTGCAAATTGCTGTGCATTGCCCAATTTGTGAACAGGTATTTTTTCTATTTCTGTTTGTTGTATGGTTTGCCAATCAAGACCGGTTTGTTCTTGTTTCTTTTTAAAAACCCGTTCAATAGCCGGTGTGTTATGAGGCCCGGGCGCCAAAATATTAACAGTTATGCCTTTAGCTGCTACTTCATTCGATAAGGTTTTTACAAATCCGGTTACAGCCAGTCGAAAAGCCGTACTCAATACTAAATTTTCCATGGGTTGTTTTACGGTAGCACTTTCAATAAATAATAACCGGCCATATTGTTGATTTTCTAATTGAGGCAGCAATGCTTTTACCATAGCTACTTTCCAGCGCAATACAGATTGATAAGCCATATCCCAATCCTGCATTGTTGTTTCGTTAATAGTAGCTGCCGGTGGGCCTCCGGCATTCATACAAATGCCTGCTATGTACATATTTTGTATCGCATCCAATACAGTGTTCTGTGTAACCGGAAGGGTAATATCTCCGCAGATAGTGGTAACCTGTTTCGGGTAGTTGTAATACAACTGCTGCAATGCTTCCGTACTCCTGCCAAGTGCTATAAGATTAGCCCCTTTTTCCAGTAAAAGAAGCGCTATCGCTTTCCCAAGTCCTGAAGTAGCCCCGCCTACAATAAAGGTTGGTGGTAGTGAAGATGGTTGTGTCATAATTATTGATTGATGTAAGCCCAATCGGCTGCTGTTATTTTATTAGTTAGCAAAATAAAAATGAGCTGAAAAAACATACGATTGAATGAACAAAAGTTTTAGATCCTTGAAATATAAAATCAATCTTAATATTGTAAGAAGTGTTATATACATTCCGGGTAAAATTACAGAAGTATATGAATCCTTACAAAATTTATGAACCGGAGAAACATTGCTGCCTAAAACGGATAGGATATCCTGCTTTTCATGCATAATACCCCCTGCTTATTTTTAAGGATGTTTTTAAAATAAATACCTGTGCAACATCTCACATATTCTTCAATATTGCATAGTAATGAAAACAGGTACTTGGTGGCCGGGTTATTTTTTAATTTTCTTAGAAGAAATGTTATGGCTTCTCTTTTAAAGAACTTTTATTCATTGTAACGCTTAAAATTAGTGGTATATTTTACTTTTCAAGGTCTTATGGTGTAAGCGAAACTCTATATGGCTTTTAAGCAGGTGTTCTTCCCATCATTAAGTTTTGTATACTATCAATGGGAATGCGTCTAAATTGAAAAAAGTTTAAGTATGTTTAAAGCTAAAATGGCAATATTTACTTTAATCTGGTCATTGTTTTCCTGAATGTCATTTTTGAATGAGGAAGGATTGTTTTAATTTTATTCCTGCGCTTAAAATTTTGCAAATTCTTCAAATAATTATGTAACAAACAAACAGTTTTCGTGGCTACTTTTGCATTTAAAAAAAACAATTTGATATAATAATTGTAATTTTACTTTAGGCAACATGAAATATAGTTTATCATCCATACAGTTTAAAGCAATTTTCCTGTTAACCATATTCTCCCTGAATATGGTGGTGGGTTTTGCCTGTGCTATGGGGGTAGATATGGGGTTTAATGAGCACCATCATGAGGCTGAAGCGGAATTTTTTGTTCATACCAAAGGTCATCCACA
This sequence comes from Hydrotalea lipotrueae, assembly GCF_019249625.1. Taxonomy (NCBI): domain Bacteria; kingdom Pseudomonadati; phylum Bacteroidota; class Chitinophagia; order Chitinophagales; family Chitinophagaceae; genus Hydrotalea; species Hydrotalea lipotrueae. Next base: position 2,290 of record NZ_JAESDL010000042.1, read on the forward strand.
ACATCTGGAAGTTGTAGCACATCAACATGCGCATTCAGATTCAGACGGTAAAAATAATTGTTGTAATGATGAAGTAGTGAAAATAGTACGGGCTGATAAAGTAGTTCCACAAGTTGTTAAGCAATTAAACCCGGTATTTTCTACTGCTTTTGTAATCACTTACCCTGACACCATTATATTGCCTGCTTCACAGGTTAGTAAGTCTAACAAATATTTTGTGTGTGGTTATCACCCTCCCATTCCGGACATTCGAGTTGCTATTCAGAGTTTTCAAATATGATTTCATTTTATGTTTGTAGCATGATAAAGGCATACTTATGCCCCTACCTATTTTGTTAAACATAAAAATCAAACTAAAATGAAATCAATAATTCAGGAGCTGAAAAGCGTTATAAATATAAAAATGTTTTCAATTAAAAAATCATTTATAATGCTTGCCCTTATCGTCATGGCATTTGCTCAGAACAGCTTTTCACAAAGCAATACAAAAACACAGCCAGTTCAATTACTCAATACATATTATAAGCTTAAAGACGCTTTAGTAAGCAGTAACCCTGTATTAGCGGCAAGCAGTGCAGATGAATTGGTAAAAACCATAAATGGTGCCGATCTGCAAATAATGAATGATGCTGAAAAGGCAGGCCTGTTAAAAGAGGCTGTTGCTATTTCTCAATCAAAAGATATAAAACTGCAAAGGGAAAAATTTGTCACTTTATCGAACAATATGTTTGAGTTGGCAAAAAAAGTAAAGCTCTCTGCCGAGCCTATATACCAGCAATATTGTCCCATGAAAAAGGCTATATGGCTAAGTAATAATAAGGCAATCAAAAACCCATATTTTGGCAGTGCAATGCTTTCTTGCGGCAGCATAAAAGCAACTTTGTAATTGATTTGCCTGCATTGAACAATTCACATTTATTTTGGAAAACGCATTTTAAAATCGATATTTAAATTAAAATATAAAAATAACTAAATATGAAAATATCTATATCTTTAGCAATAATGGTTGCAATAGCAGCCACTACCTTAGCCATTGCTGCCTGCAATACCGGCAACGATAAAACAACAACATCAAAAGAAAATGATAAAACCGGCGATACATCAATGGCCATGCACCAGCAGTTAACGAACCATGCAACAGGTACACAAAATGCTGCAATGTTCCCGATCAAAGCAATCATTGCAGGTTACCTGCAAATGAAGAATGCGCTGGCAAATGATAATGCAAATGATGCCGCTGCTGCAGGTAAATCCATCGTTGAACTTTTAAATAAAGTAAATCAATCAACTCTGTCTGCTGACCAAATGAAAGCATATGCAGATTTACATGACGATATAAAAGAAAATGCAGAACATATTGGTTCAAATGCAGATAAAATTAAACACCAGCGGGAACATTTTATGATGCTGAGTAGTGATATTTCAGACCTTATAAAAGCCTTTGGTAATAACGGACAAACTTTATATAAAGATTTTTGTCCAATGGCAAACAATGGTAAAGGAGCAATATGGATTAGCGAAACCAAAGATATTAAAAATCCTTATTTGGGAAAATCAATGCCTACTTGTGGTACAATAAAAGAAGAAATGAAATAACCATGCGCCCTACAAAAAAGTATATACTCATTTCTTTAGGTGCCATTTTAGTCCTGATTCAACTGATACAACCTGCCCGAAATAAAAGCGGGCAGGTCTTTCCTACAGATTTTAGTAAAATGTATGTTGTTCCGGATAATGTACACAAACTTTTAATAAATGCCTGTTATGATTGTCACAGCAACAATACCAGTTATCCATGGTATGCTAATTTTCAGCCGGTAGCATGGTTGATGGCGAATCATATAAAAAATGGTAAAGCAAACTTAAATTTAAGTGTGTTTGGCAGCTATGCACCACGCAGGCAAATTAGTAAGCTGAGAGATATGGCTGATCAGGTTCGAGATAATGAAATGCCTTTATTGTCATATAAAATAATACACAGGAAAGCCCGGCTTTCAAAAGAAGAAAGAGTACAGCTTTCCCAATGGTTAAATAAAGTAGCCGATAGTCTTTTAGCAAAAAATTAATTTTTATGAAAACAATAAAGCAAATAATTTTTAAAATTTTTAAAGCAATTTTTATACACAAAAAAGATTGCTGCAAATAAAATTTATATTATGGAACAGCAACATCAAAACAATTTAATCAACCATGCCGGACATGCAATGGGCAATATGCAGCACACAAAAAAAACATCAATGGGTATGGCAGGGCATAATCACCATGCCATGATGATTGCAGATTTTAAAAAAAGGTTTTATGTGGTGCTTATCCTCTCCATTCCTATCATTTTGTTATCACCCATGATACAAAATTTTTTAGGAGCCAGCTGGCAATTTAAAGGATCGCAATACCTTCTGTTCGCTTTATCTACTATTGTTTTTTTATATGGTGGTTTCCCATTTTTAAAGGGATTGTTAGATGAAGTAAAAGCCAAAAGCCCGGGTATGATGTTTTTAATAGGCTTTGCCATAACGGTAGCATATATTTATAGTGTAGCCATTGTTTTCGGATTGAAGGGAATGGATTTTTTTTGGGAATTAACAACACTAATACTCATTATGTTGTTAGGGCATTGGATTGAAATGAAATCTATTGCAGGCGCTTCAAAGGAATTAGAATTATTAGTGCAGTTGATGCCAGCCGATGCACATATGGTAATGCCTGAAATGGTGCATGATGTAAAAACCGATACACTAAAAGCAAACGATATTATTTTAGTAAAGCCCGGCGAGAAGGTAGCAGCAGATGGAATAATATTAGAAGGCGAAAGCTACCTCAATGAAAGTATGCTTACAGGTGAAAGTAAACCGGTACAAAAAGCAAAAGGTGATAAAGTAATTGCCGGTTCAATCAATGGTAATGGTTCCATTAAAGTTACTGTTTCACATACGGCAAGTGATTCTTACTTATCGCAGGTTATCAGGTTGGTAGATGATGCACAAAAATCAAAATCAAACACACAGTTATTAGCAGATAAAGCAGCAAAATGGTTAACGATTATTGCATTGGTTTCAGGTATTGGCACTTTTTTATTTTGGTATTTTACGGGGCAGTCTTTGGCATTTGCAATGGAAAGAATGGTAACGGTAATTGTTATTTGCTGCCCACATGCTTTGGGTTTGGCTGTTCCGTTGGTTGTGGCAAAATCAACAGCCCTATCCGCAAAAAATGGGTTACTCATTAAAAACAGAACAGCCTTTGAAAATGCAAGAAAAATAACTACAGTAGTATTTGATAAGACGGGTACATTAACTGAAGGAAAATTCAAAGTGTCGAAAATTGTGCCGCTGCATAAGAATTTAAGCGAAACTGAAATCATTCGAATGGCTGCCGCATTGGAGCAAAACTCAGAACATCCTATTGCAACCGGTATTATGCAAAAAATAAAAGACTTAGCCATCAAAGTACCGGCCGCAGATAACTTTAAAGCCATCACAGGAAAAGGTGTTGAGGCAATAGTTGAAGGAAAAAAAATAATGATAGTTAGTCCGGTTTATCTAAAAGAAAGCAAATTGGCCGTTCCAAAAGATTTTTCTACAAACGTAAGGGAAACGGTTGTATTTGTGATAATAGATGATGAATTGGCCGGATATATTGCTTTATCAGACGAAATACGATCTGAATCGGCCGAAGCAATAAAAGTATTAAAAGAAAATAATATTAAATCAATTCTGCTCACAGGTGATAACAGCAATGTTGCTAAAAGCGTAAGTGATACTTTAGGTATGGATAATTATATTGCCGAAGTATTGCCGCATCAAAAATTAGAGGAAATTAAAGCGTTGCAAAGTAAAGGTGAATTTGTTGCCATGACAGGTGACGGTGTGAATGATGCCCCTGCATTGGCCATTGCAGATGTAGGTATTGCTGTGGGTAGTGGCAGCGATATTGCTGCAGAGACTGCCGGTATAGTTTTAGTGAACAGCAATCCAAAAGATATTGTAAGCCTGATTTTATTTGGCAAAGCTACTCATCGTAAAATGGTACAGAATTTAATTTGGGCAACAGGTTACAATGTAATTGCGTTACCATTGGCAGCAGGAATTTTATACAAACACGGTATTTTATTAAGCCCGGCAGCAGGTGCAGCTTTAATGGCTGTTAGTACAATTGTAGTTGCCATCAATGCAGGTATGTTAAAAGTAAAAAATTATTAAAAATGGAAATTGTAAATCAAAAACAACATTGGGAAAGTATCTATATAACCAAAGAAGAAAAGGGTTTCAGTTGTTTTCAGAAATATCCTAAAACTTCAAAAGAATTTCTTTCATCTTTCTACAACTGCCAATATTATTGATATCGGTGGAGGTAACAGCCATTTTGTTGATGGTTTAATTAAATTAAATTATGAAAATATTTATGTATTGGATATTTCAGTCAATGCCATTGAAAGAGCCAAAAAACGATTGGGCGAAAATGCGGCAAAAGTAAATTGAATTGTTTCAGATGATACCGGGTTTGCACCTTCAGTAAAGTTCGATTTCTGGCACGATTGAGCAGCATTTCATTTTCTGATTCATGAAGATAAAATAGAAAAATGTGTACAAATCGCAGCACAATCAATCGTATCTGAAGGCTATTTGATATTAGGAATATTTGCAAAAGCAGACATCAGAATTATAGTGGATTTGGAATAAAAGAATATTCATAAGATGCTATGGTTAAAGGGTTCGAGAACGATTTTTACAGAATAAAGTGTATCGGAGAAGCACATATCAAGCCATTCAATACGAAACAGAATTTTTTGTTTTGCAGTTTTTAAAAAAATAATACATAGAAATGAAAAAAATAATCTTAATAATATTGCTTTTTGCGTCTTATTCCTTCGCTCAGGCACAAGACATGAAAGGAATGGACATGCATCAAAAAGATATCGTAAAAAAACAGCAAATCACCTCGTATTATACTTGTGTGATGCATCCTGAAATTCATGCAGATAAACCAGGCAATTGTCCGAAGTGTGGAATGGTTTTGTATAAAAAAATAGTCAATACAGCAGCGCAAAAAACGCAATTGCCAAAGAAACAAACCATGCCGATGCCTTTAAAAGGCAGTACACAAAAACAAGACCTAAATAATATGGCAATGCCCATGCTAAAAATAGCACCTGCGAAAACCTTACAGAAAAGTGAGCCTCCAAAAACCGTGCGCTATGATTTATATGTAAGGGATACCATTGTAAATTTTACGGGTAAAGTAAAACATGCCATTGCAGTAAACGGACAGATACCCATGCCAACTCTTACTTTTACCGAAGGTGATACAGCAGAAATTTATGTACACAATGAACTCAATGAACCAACAGGATTGCACTGGCATGGTTTGTATGTACCCAATAAGGAAGATGGTGTTCCCTATCTTACCCAAATGCCTATTCAACCCCACACTACCTATCTATATAAGTTTCCAATCATTCAAAATGGCACCCACTGGTATCATAGTCACTTTGGATTGCAGGAACAAATAGGTATGTACGGATCATTGATTCTTAAAAAGAGAAATGATGATACCAGTTTCCGGCGGAGTATAGATGACTTGCCCGCAATTCCAATCGTATTAAGTGATTGGGCAGACATGAATCCCAGCGAAATTGATCGTAGTCTGCATGCAGCAACTGATTGGTTTGCAATAAAGAAAGGGACTACACAAAGTTATATTGAAGCCATTAAAAGTGGAAACTTTAAAACAAAACTAACCAATGAGTGGAAACGGATGAATGCAATGGATGTAAGTGATGTTGCTTACAACAAGTTCTTCATTAATGGGAAAAGTGAAAGTGAAATGCCACAGTTCAAGGCGGGCGATAAAGTCAGGCTTCGAATCTCAAACGGGTCAGCTTCTACTTATTTCTGGCTAACCTATTCAGGTGGTAAGATTACGGTAGTAGCGAACGATGGTAATGATGTAGAACCGGTTGAGGTTGATCGATTGATAATAGGGGTTTCAGAAACCTATGATGTCGTGGTAACAATACCTGACAATATGCAGTATGAATTTTTGGCAACGCCGGAAGACCGTACTAAATCTGCGTCATTATGGTTGGGCAGGGGTATGAAAATGCCAGCGAAAAAATTGCCTAAACTCAAATACTTTGCAGGAATGAAAATGATGAATGACATGATGGATATGAAGGGCAATATGGTTCAGATGGAAGGCATGAATATGCAAAATCAGGAGATGGATATGAATACGGTAATGTACCCGGAAATAACAGGATATGACAATATAAAGAAAAATAAAAGTAATGATTCCATGCAGATGCGCAAAGGTAAACAAATGCAGATGAATCATGGCAATCAAAGTATGGCTGGTATGGATATGAATGATGATAATCCGGATATTCAAACATTGAATTACGGCATGCTACGTGCCACCCATCATACCGATTTACCTCCGGGGCCACTAAAAGAGTTGAATTTTGAATTAACCGGGAATATGAATCGGTATATGTGGAGTATCAACAATAAGGTATTATCTGAAGCCGATAAGATATTAATTAAAAAAGGTGAAAATGTTAGAATTATATTATATAATAATACTATGATGCGTCATCCCATGCATTTACATGGTCATGATTTTCGTGTACTGAATGGGCAGGGTGATTACGCTCCTTTAAAAAATGTGTTAGACATCATGCCAATGGAAAGAGATACGATAGAGTTTGCAGCAAATATGAGCGGCGACTGGTTTTTCCATTGCCATATATTATACCATATGATGAGTGGTATGGGAAGGGTATTTAGTTATGAAAATTCACCACCCAATCCGGAAATACCTAACCCAAAACTGGCACGAAGAAAATTATTTGCCGAAGGGAGAATGTTTCATACTATGGCTAGAATTGGTTTGGAAAGCAATGGGAGTGATGGGAATGTGATGCTTGCAAATACACGCTGGAAGGCAACTACCTTATGGAATCTGGGGCTAAACGATAAATTAGGATATGAAAGTGAAACTATGTTTGGCCGTTACCTTGGCAGAATGCAATGGTGGTTTCCTTACATTGGGTTTGATTATCATTATAAAGTAGAAGGCGGACCAAAAAATATTTTTGGTAGCGAAAAAAAGAATTGGTTTGGTCAAACAAGTGATAAACTAGATCGTCATACAATAGTAGCCGGTATTGCTTACACGCTGCCTTTGTTGTTTGTAGCTGATGCAAGAATTGATGGTAATGGTAAATTCCGGTTTCAGTTAAGCAGAGAAGATGTACCCATTAGTAAACGCCTGCGTTTTAATATGATGATAAATACTGATAAAGAATACATGGCAGGTTTCCGGTACATTGCCACCAAATATATTTCTTTATCTACTCATTATGATAGTGATATGGGTTTGGGTGCCGGGTTAACAATTACTTATTAATATATTATACTATTAACGTGTAGTGCTATTAAGCTCTGAAAAGCTTGCTGGGCATAAGTTTCAATAAAATAGGCTCAACAGCCATTAGTTATACAGCGTTTACTGAAACACCATTAGGCAATAAGTTTCAAGCGAAAACTGATTTTAATAGCACAACACGTTATACTATTAATATTTTAAAAAAAATAATTTAATATAATCAGAATTATATTATTTCAGACTATAATTAATGATGCGTAATAATAATACAGGTTGACTTGTTCGAAAAACCAACATGGGCTTAATGCTTAATATTACACAGACTAAAATCTGCTCTGTGTTAGCTGCTTGTATGTTTATTCATTGAATTGTAAAGTAAATATACTTCCTTTATAGATGATGGAATGTACCTGAATATCGCCCTTGTGTAATAGTATAATTTGATTAAAGGTAAAGCTAATTAAAAGGCAAATTATCCAATTCTTCTGATATTATTATTCATAAAATTATACATGCAACAAAATAATTATAGCAGCCAAAATATTTCATACGGACAGCGATGGAAAAATAATTTCAATGCTTCATTGAGTTTGATATTGCAAATACCCATTTTAAATGGATTGCAGGTACGTGCCAAAATAAGGCAGGCAAAAATTCATGTCTATCAATCTCCTTTTTTATTAAAAACCACCAAAACCCAATTACAGCAATCAGTTTATGGTACTTATATCAATATGCAGCAGGCATCGCAACGGTTGCATGCACTGGAACAACAATATGCTGATTTCGAAAACTCTTTCCATGCTGCCACGGTAAAATTTGAAGCAGGTATAGGCACTTAAGTAGATTGTATCAAAGCAAAAAATAACCTGGATAATACAAAAAATAACCTTATTATTATCAGGTATGATGCGTTGCTGCAGCAAAAAATATTTGATTATTACCAGGGTTTATTTTCTTTCTAATTAACCCAAGTTTCCTAAAATAGAAGCATTTGAAATAGGAATAATTTTGAGTTGCGAAAACAAAACTTCTACTC
>NZ_JAESDL010000043.1:0-10144 GCF_019249625.1 Hydrotalea lipotrueae
GAGATGTGTATAAGAGACAGGTTCTGTAAAGGATTTGTATATACGTGATTTAAATGCTCAAAAATGGTATTGTACATTATTTTCAGATTATGATAATTTTTATTATAAAAAATTAATTACTACAAATTCAAGTTTTATTTTTAAAAACAAATTTAACTGGGCAGAAATTTATAATGCACATGTGCGATTTGGAATTAATTATTATGAAAACATTAAACTCAAAAGTGGAAAGTTTATAAATCTTGTAGTTCAGGAAATAGACAATAATATAATTTCAATTTATGATATAGATGAAATTGAATACTGCATTTATAAATTATTAAAAACAAAAAGGTCTATTCAATCTATTCTTCATGAGTGCAAGAAATACTTTAACAAACAAGTGGTAAATGAATATTATGATTTATACCAGGAACTAATCATAACCAATATCAAACAGCTGATTATAAAAAAGGCAATTAGGCCATTTTAAAAGATTATGAAAAGAAATTTTCCATTTTACAAACAATTAGATGCAATGGATTGTGGGCCTACCTGCCTTAGAATGATTGCAAGATATTATGGAAAAAATATCAGCTTAGATTATTTTAGACAGAAAACACAATATGGCAAAGAGGGCGCTTCTTTATTAGGCTTAGCAGAGGCAGCAGAATCTATAGGCTTTAAAGCAATTGGTGCAAAATTAAGCTTTCAACAAATAATGGAAGATATCACCTTACCGGCAATTTTACATTGGGAACAAGCCCACTTTGTAGTGTTACTTCCAAAAGCAAAAAAAAATAAAATCTATATTGCGGATCCAGCCAAAGGTATTATAAGTTTAAAGAAAGAAGACTTTTTACATGCCTGGTTGCCCACAAATGAAGCAGGAAACGAAAAAGGGATTGCACTCATCTTAACACCTACAGTACAATGGGACAGTATATCAGAAAACGAAAAAACAAAAGAGAGAACAATCAGTTGGTATACACTGTTACAATATACAAAAAAACATCAATCCGCAATCATTCAATTATTGATAGGGTTATTCATGGGAAGCCTGATACAACTGATATTCCCATACTTAACCCAAAGCATTGTAGATACTGGCATCAATACAAGAAATCTTAATTTTATTCAAATTGTTTTAGGTGCACAACTTATGTTGCTCTTTTCACAAACAATTGTTGAATTTATTAGAAATAAAATTTTATTACACATTAGTACAAATATAAATGTAGTTTTACTTTCTGCCTATTGGGCTAAATTATTGAAATTACCAATGTCATTTTTTGACAGCAAACATCCGGGCGATATTTTACAAAGAATTAATGACCATCATAGAATTGAAAGTTTTTTAACAGGAACTGCATTAAATACGCTTTTTAGTATTATTAATTTATTTATATTTTCAATTGTTTTACTCACATACAATACAAGTGTATTTGTGGTGTTTGGTTTGAGTAGTGTATTGTATTTGCTATGGATCAAGCTTTTCTTAAAAATTAGAAGATCATTAGATTACAAAAGGTTTGCCATTGCAGCTAAAGAAAACAATGCAACTATGCAATTGGTATATGGTATGCAGGAAATAAAACTTAACAATGCAGAACATAATTTTAGATGGGCATGGGAAGGTTTACAGGCTGGTTTGTTTAAAATTAATTTTAAATCACTATCGCTAAACCAAACACAGCAAATAGGTGCATTTTTAATTAATCAGGGTAAAAACATCATTATAACATTTTTAGTTGCAAAATTAGTTATTGAAGGCAATTTAACATTGGGTGCTATGTTGGCAATACAATATATTCTTGGCCAGCTAAACAGTCCTGTTGAACAATTAATAGGATTTACACAACAGGCTCAGGATGCCAAAATTTCACTAGAAAGATTGAATGATATCCATCAATTGGAAGATGAAGAACCTACACAAAAAAAATATATTAATTACTTACCTGTAAATCATGATATAATTTTAAAAAATTTATCCTTCACTTATCCGGAAGCCGGTAATGAACCAGTACTTAAAAATATTTCATTGACCATTCCAAAAGGAAAAATTACAGCTATTGTGGGAATGAGTGGCAGCGGAAAAACCACCTTAATAAAATTATTACTTAAATTTTATGAGAATTATAATGGGGATATATATCTGGGGGATATGAATTTTAAAAATATTAGTGCTAAATTATGGAGGAGGAATTGTGGTGCAGTAATGCAAGAAAATTTTTTATTTAATGATACTATCAGAAAAAACATAACTATCACCGATGAAAATATACAATTCAATCAATTAACGCAAGCCTGTAAATCGGCCAATATTCTCTCTTTTATAGAATCTCTTCCATTAGGATTTTATACGAAATTAGGGGCAGAAGGTACTAATATTAGTGGAGGACAAAGACAAAGAATTGCTATAGCCCGTGTTATATATAAAGATCCAAAAATTATTTTTTTTGATGAAGCGACTAATGCCTTAGATGCCAATAACGAAAAAGAAATTTTAGAAAACCTGCAAAGATTTTTTAAAAACAAAACTGTAATTATTGTTGCACATAGGCTAAGCACAGTTAAAAATGCAGATAAAATTATCGTATTAAATAAAGGTGAAATTGTTGAAGAAGGGAATCACGAAGCATTATCTGCTTTGAAAGGCTACTATTTTGAACTTGTAAAAAATCAGTTAGAACTTGGAAAATAATCAATCAAATTCCTTCCAAAATAAAGGAAAAAAAATTGAAGCTTATAACAATAAGTATTTGGTTATTGAAGAAAATAATTCATTAATTGATGAAATCATATCAGAAAAACCATCATTTTTAGTTAAATGGGGGACACTTTTATTTTTTTTCATGTTAATCATATTTTTTATTTTGTGTTGGTTTATAAAATATCCAGATATTATAACAACGCCTGCTAAGCTAACTTCAATCAATGCACCTAAGCCAATAGTGAGTGTAAGCAGTGGGAAACTGATTAAATTATTAAAAAAAGAGGGGGACTATGTTAAAAAGGGAGATATGATTGCTTATATGGAAGCGACAGGGAAACATGTAGATGTTTTGTATGTTAAAAATGAAATTGACAATGCACTTTCAGCAATTTCTTCAAATCAATTTACTAAAGCAGTTCAATCGTTTAAAAATGATATTGAAAATCTTGGTGAATTACAAAGCAGCTATCAAAATTTTATGCAAGCCAATTTGAGTTTTAAAGCATATTTACCTAATGGATTTTATACAAAAAAATATGAAATGCTGGAAAAGGATCTAATAAATATAGAACGATTACACACCATATTATTAGCCCAAAAAAAATTAATGGAACAAGATTTACAGCTTTCCGAAAAAACTTTTCATGCAAATGAATCCCTGAAAAAAGATAAAGTAATTTCTGATTTTGATTATCGCACTGAAGCCAGTAAGTTGATAAATAAGCAGTTAACCATACCACAAATAAATGCAACAATTGTTTCAAATGAATCTTTAAAAAATGATAAACAAAAAGAATTAGCTGAGTTAAGCAATACAATTCAACAACAAAAAATCATATACTTACAAACATTGAATACCCTTAAAAGTCAGGTAGATGATTGGATGAAAAAATATATTTTAGTTGCCTCTGTAAATGGCATCATATCTTTCGCATCATTCACAGAGGAAAATCAGCAGATACAAGCCGGACAAGTTATTTGTTATATTAACCCCAATAATAGCAAGTATTATGCCATCATTAATGTTCCACAAACAAATTTTGGGAAAGTAAAAACCCGGCAAAAAGTTTTATTGAAGTTAAATGCTTATCCCTATCAGGAATTTGGCTATATAGAGGGTAGGATCTCTTTTATTTCAGCCATTCCAACCGATAGTGGCTATATGGCGAAAGTAAATTTAGTAAATGGCTTAAAAACGAATTATAATAAGGCTTTGCAATACAGAGAAGGTTTAACTGCACAAGCTTCTATTATAACAGCTGACAAACGCTTGTTACAACGTTTTTATGAAAATTTTTTAAAAATTATCAATAGAAATTAAAATTGTAGGGCTTCCCCTACACATACTATTCAAAAATTGTTTATATTTTTATGTAACCTATTGCGCAAGGGTTACCTGTAGAACTTACAGGTATATTGTTAACTTCAAAAATTTTAAAATTATGAAAAAACTGAGTCTCACAGATCTCAGAGGTAAACTCTCAAAAAATGAAATGAAACAAATTAAGGCAGGAAGCGGACCTAGAAAATGTGATGTTTGTTATGGTTATATGGTAGCTTGTTGCTATTCAACAAACAATTGCTGCTATGATAGCGCTGGAAGATGCTGCAGCAATTAATGAAATACAATACAGGTAGTGAAATAGTTAAGCTACCTGTATTTGTATACTATTTTTCAATATTGTCCGTCTAAAATCATAAACTAATTGTTTAAACCCTTAACAGAACTATATTTCAGTCGATTTCAAAAAAGGGGTACTCCCTAAAATTTTGAAACAATCATTTTTTAGCCTGTAATTCTTTACAGCAAAGTATTACAGTAATTTTTATTTTAAGTTTTGCCGGACAAGAATGATTTTTAATCAAAAAATACAGAAAACAAATTAACATAGGATGAAACTTTTTTATTATGTTTTATTGATATTGATTAACCCTACGTTTTTGTTTGCACAAGTAAAATTCAAAATTGAGCTTGAAGCGCCAACATTTATAAATGATAAATTAATCATTTCACCTCAAATTGTCAGAAAGGGGTATGAAGATTTTTATAAATACCATTTAGATACCAATCAATACATTACGGATTTTGGAAAACAATTTGGCTTTGAACAATCTGCCTATCAAATCATCATACAAAACAAAAATTTACTGGAAGGTGAATTTCAATACCCTATCCCATTATCATTTCAATATTTTAACACCAAAACAAAACAGGTATATGTAACTTCTACATTTTTTTTAGATAGTGGTTTCCATAAAATACAATTACCAGATAGCTTTAATGCCTATGAAGTGAATATACATTCATCGATTAACGATGAATATGCCCATTTTAAAAAATTATTTTCAGATTTATATGTTCACATAAACGGAAATAACCTTGACAGTTTAACAGATTTACAAAAAAAAGAAGAGAGAATTGGCAATTATATAAAATATAACAACAACTCATATGTTGCATTTTGGGAAATAGTTTATGATTATACGCTATATAATTTTAACCACATCTATTTAGATAACTTATCATTATTTTCTGATAATTTCAAAAAAACCGAACTTTTTAAAGAATTCGAAAAAAAGCTTAGAAACGAAGATTCAACATTGATTGGCAAAAAGTTTCCTAATATAAATTTTGACGGAAAAAATATTTTAACAAAAAAATATTTTAACAACTATCTATTAACATTCATAGATTATTGGTCTACCACCTGCCTGCCATGTATTAAAGCAATGCCAACAATTGTTGCTATGTATCATCAATATAAAGACAAGGGTATTCATTTCATTTCAGTTACTGACGAAAATAAACCGGAAAGAATAAAATTAGCAAAAAGTATTTTAATTAAAAATAATGCAAGATGGCCAAATTATTTTGACATCAACAAAAATTTTCAAAATAAAGTGAATGCCACCAGTTATCCATTACATCTTTTGGTTGATAGAGATGGAATTATACTTTTTAAAAATTCAGGAAACTTAGAAGAAGTGAAGAAATTTATCAATAATTATTTGAAATAATTTTGAATACATCATCAATTATCTTCAATGAAACAATTTATTATAACTTTATTGATTGCTTTATGCTGCTTTCAAACAACCAGGGCCCAAAAAGCATTTACAGTTCGGTATATATATACCCTATCATCTGAATTAAAAGATTCGGCTGCATTCGATTTATTAAAACCAAACTATTCTGGCCTGATGACTACTCCCGATCAGTTTTTTCAAAAGGAAAATAACGCAATTTGTTAAAAATGACAGTATGGCCTCCACCACCTGCAGGTATGCCATCAATGACACCTGTAGTGGGTATATTTTTGATGGAATGGGGCATTACTGTTTCATTATGCCCGGTGATTCTTTAACCATATATATAAAAAATAAAACAAACACATCACCCCAACAACATTATTTCTATACCTACCATTTACAATATGCAGGAAAGCATGCCGCTGTATATGCCATTATTAATATTCCACAAACAAATTTTGGGAAAGTAAAAACCCGGCAAAAGGTTTTATTGAAGTTAAATGCTTATCCCTATCAGGAATATGGTTATGTAGAGGGTAGAATCTCTTTTATTTCAGCCATTCCAACCGATAGTGGCTATATGGCGAAAGTAAATTTAGTAAATGGCTTAGCAACGAATTACTATGAGGCCTTGCAGTATAGAGAAGGTTTAACTGCACAAGCTTCTATTATAACAGCTGACAAACGCTTGTTACAACGTTTTTATGAAAATTTTTTAAAAATTATCAATAGAAATTAAAATTGTAGGGCTTCCCCTACACATACTATTCAAAAATTGTTTATATTTTTATGTTACCTATTGCGCAAGGGTTGCCTGTAGAACTAACAGGCATATTTTTAACTTCAAAAATTTAAAATTATAAAAAAAATGAGTCTCACAGATCTGAAAGGTAAACTTTCAAAAAATGAAATGAAACAAATTAAAGGTGGAAGCAATGATGCATCAGGTTGTGCAGCAAATTGCATGGGTAGTTGCATGATTGGAAAGCTTGCAGGCACTTGACACTCAAGTCCGTCTACCGGAAAATGCTATTGTGTTTCAGTATATTAATGATTTAAATATTTGCCATAGTATGCAACAAATTGATACTGTGGCATTATATACCTTTGTAAAAGGTAAGTGTATTTTTCCCAAGTTGTTTGAATCAGTAACTGATATTTTCTCTAATCAGCTATACAACTAACCCATGAATTATGCAACTGAAGTTTAATTACCTATCAACAATTATATTATTCATCATGCTGTGGTTCATAAGTGTGAACAGCAGGGCACAAAATATGGATTCAGTTACCCTGAATATTGGCGACCCTGCACCGCCACTTCAAGTAAGTACATGGCTAAAAGGAACTCCGTTTCAAACTTTTGAAACCGGTAAGCTATATGCCATTGAATTTTGGGCAACTTGGTGTAAACCTTGCATAGCTGCTATGCCAAAATTAACTGCATTTGCCAGAAAACACAGGGGTGATATAGAAATTGTATCCATTACTGTTTATGAAGCCAAAACACCTATAGAAAAAATAAAAAAAATTGTGGATAGCATGGGTAACCGTATGGATTATTCGGTAGCTGTAGATGAAGATGCACAAATTGAAAATAAATGGCTAAAAGCATGTGGTGATGGCAGTATTCCTAAAATTATGGTGGTGAACGGAAGAGGAGCAATTGCCTGGATTGGAGATCCGCAATATTTTGAGCAGGTGGCTACTAAAATCATCCACCAACAATGGAATATTCATCAGGCTCTATATGAAAGAAATATATCCTTTCATATAAAAAGACTAACCGATTCTCTTTACCATGAATTAAGAAATTTTATGGGCAATGAAGATATAGTGAATGAAAATAAAGATTTGAATATTCCACTCAGGAAAGAACAGCCCGACTCTATACTTGCTTATATCAATCATTTCATTGAGAAAGAACCGCAATTAAAATATGAACCGTTGGTGGTAGATTACACATTGTATGTACTGCTACAAACCAATGTTCCGGCTGCCTTAGAGTATGGGAAAAAAGCATTACAAAGTGCAAATGCAGCTGCTATTGCAAGTAGTATTGTGTACAATATTAAAAATTACAAAACGCCGAAAAAATTGCCAACAGCCATGTATGCATTGGGGGCAGAGGCCTATCAATTATACGTTCATCAGTTTCCTTATCCGGAATTAGCGTCCCTACCCAAATATTATGAAGAGATGGCAGAATGGTATTGGCGGGCAAAAAATAAAACAAAGTCCATAGCGTCAGCAGAGAAAGCCATTACATCTTTAAAAGAGCATCCTGATTTTTCACCTGCTGTTTTACATACTTATGAATCAAAGCTGGAATGGTATCAAAAAGCAGTGGTTCAGTAAAGTAACGGTATTCAATTAACAAATTATATTTAAAGTAAATGTAAAAAATTATACAATGGAATCGCTCAACGAATGTTTTGCTTTTGAACATGAATTGGGTGCACATCGGCTAATTCATACACGAAGTAAATAGCAAAAATTCTAAGGATTCCCTAATTGCCGTTTCCAAAAAAAACGTATATTATTGTACTGCATTATTTATTGATCGTCCGGAAGGTTTGGCAAATTGCTTTCATTGGCCATTGAACCGGTTACACTTTCCTTACCGGAATAAAAAAGGAATATTTAATCACATTAAAAAAAGTTAACAAATGAAATCTTTAACAAAGGATGAAATGAAACAAATTGTGGGTGGTTATGAAACTGTTTGCCCGTATGTACCGGACCAACTAATCCGAGTATTTGCGGATCGAGCAAAAACTGCACCGCAGAAAACAACGTAGGATTAACTTGTAATGGCAACTTAACTCCTTGCCCAGGTATCAAGTAGTACTATTTTAAATAGGTGATTTAAGTCAACATTAAATAACCTATTTACATTTAAATTTTAAGAACATGAACTTGTATCATCAAAAATGGATAATGTTATGCATAAATTGCTTTTTAATTTATAGTTGCAGTTTGTGGAAGGTCAACTACGCTGTCGCACTAAAACAAGTGCAAATACCCTTTAATCAGTATAACATTCAAACAATTTATCATAGAGGCAACCCATGCAAGGATAAACTTTTATTAAATGAATTAGGTATTGACTCTGCCATTATTTTTACAGAAGTATATAATTTTTTTCCTAAATTAACTATTAATAAAAATTGGAATCAGCATTTACAAAAGCAGATTAAATATGAAATAGAAAAAAATGACTCAACCACTTTTGAAAAGTTACATATCTTATTAGGGAAAAAAATAAATGGAAATTATATTTTAGTAATTGACGCCAACAACAACCAGCAATTTACAGATGACAGAATAATTGACTTATCAGAAAACTATACAAGCCCACTCAATAACAATGTAAATTATTTTACCATACAAAAAATAATAACGCAAACAACAAACATCCCCAACCTTCATCCAATTTATGGTGCTGTTAATATAAAAATGTATGATCGGAATTTGCTACATACCATTATTTCATTGGGCTTCGGAATGGGCTATAGTGGCATATTTAAATATAAAAAAGAAAATTTGAATTTATTATTTGTGAGAGGTTGTTGCACTGACAGCTTTTTAAATACAGGTTATACTACCATCTATATCAACAATAAAAAATCTTTTACCAACCATTTTATTGGCGATACGCTATTACTTGGCCATAGGCATTTTTTAGTGAAATCATTTAATGACAATAAACCCGAAATAAAATTAAAACTATTACGAGGTAAAGTCAATAATAACACTGAGATACAACAAGATAGTGTACCTCAAAACAAAATAGCAGATGGCTCCATTTTTCACACCATGCAGCAGGTTTCCGCAAAAGATACCAAAGACAAAGTTATTTTTGCCAATTATTGGTTTGCTAATTGTCCCCCTTGTATTGCAGAATTTCCGGCATTGAACAAATTATATGCTACCCTACAGGGCAATAAAAACATTCAGTTTTTTTCATTTGCCAGCGAATCAGTAGATACCATAAAAGCATTTATTAAAAGATACCACATACAATTTCCTGTGTATGCTATTGATAGTACTCAAACGGATATTTTATTAAAAGGTATGCCCGTTTATCCAACCAATATTATTTACAATAAAAAAGGTGAAGAAATTTATTTAAAGCGTGGAGGTTCAACCATGCCAATTTATGCAGAGAAAAATATGATGGGAACAATTTTACCCTTGCTTTTAAAAGCCGCTGAAACCGATAGTATTGAAACAAAAAATGAATAATGCTATTGCAGTATTTCATTGCTAAATATTTTTCAGCGTATATAAATGGAGTAATATCAAAAAAAGCCATCCCTACAAATGCAATAACAATAAATAGTCGTTCCTCAAAAACGAATCGAACACAATGGGATCAATAGTTTATGAACAAATGCGGATAAAAAAGGTTGCAGG
>NZ_JAESDL010000044.1:0-8648 GCF_019249625.1 Hydrotalea lipotrueae
GTTTTAAACTGATACAATTCAGATTGTTTAGCTGCACCTTTCCGCATATACAACATATCCAAATTTAATAGCGGTTGCTGTACAGATAATTGGGTGGAAAAATCTGGTGTACCAGAAGGATGATTCAATAAATCAGGATTGAAATCAGCCTGTGTAATGGATTTTTGCTGCAGTTTAAATCCAAATGCATTCAAGGGATTATTGGTACTCATAGCTGTATAAGAAACTCCAACCTGTGGTAAAAATATGGCATCGGTTTGTTTATAATTGCTTTGAGCAATTTGTTCGTCAACCCCTGCCAGTTGTACTGATTTGTTATTGGAAGATGCCCTTGTAATAGCATCGGCCAAGGTTAAAACCTGCGTACTATCCTGCGCTGATACCAGATGATTGAACAACATTAAACATACGCCAATGAAGGCACTGACTGCATACTTTCTTTTCATTCTTAGCATCGTGTTAAAAATTTGATGCAAAACTATCATCAGCAAAAAGCCTGTACTGTGACATATATCACCCAAAAAAAATTCCTTTTTTTAAACAAACAGCAAATAATGGTTCCTCTTTTTGCCCGGTTATACAACCCATTATGTGATAAACATCACCAAACAACAAAAACTGATGTTGTAACTTCGCTAAAAATTTTACAATGGCAACGAAACATTTAACCACCCAGGAATTCAAAGACTTTGTTTTTGATTATACCAAAGAACAGGAATGGAAATACAAAGGCAACTTGCCTGCTATTATTGATTTTTATGCAGACTGGTGCGGGCCTTGCAAAATGGTAGCTCCTGTTTTAGAGGAATTATCGAATGAATATGAAGGAAAACTGATTGTTTATAAAGTAGATACCGAAAAAGAACAGGAACTGGCTGGCGTATTTGGCATTCAAAGCATACCTACTTTTTTATTCATACCGGCAGAAGGTCAACCCATGATGCAGCCCGGTGCTTTACCCAAAAAAGTATTTAAACAGGTAATTGAAGAAGAATTACTGCCTATTGCAAGTGAAGAAAAATAAAGAAAAGTGAGAACCCGGGTTATATTGTAATAATTGTGCCCGCTATTTTTATTGTTAATGGGTGATATTGAAAAAAGAATAAAATGATGACAAATTTTTGGGACCAACGGTATGCAGAAAATGACTCAGTGTATGGATTAGAACCAAACCAGTTTTTCAAAACATTTATTGATAACAACAAACCGGGCACAATATTATTACCCGCCGAAGGCGAAGGGCGCAATGCCATTTATGCTGCACAGCAAGGGTGTACCGTTGATACATTTGATTACAGTGCAGTAGCAAAAGAAAAAGCACTGCAACGTGCAGCATCATTGGGTGTCACTATTCATTATGAAGTAAAAGATATCAATGATTATGTTCCGGAAAAACAATATGATGCGGTAGCACTCATTTATGTGCATTTACCCGAACCCCTCCGAAAAAAGTTTCACGCCAATGTAGTAGCCTCCATAAAACCCGGTGGTTACTTAGTGGTAGAATCTTTCAGCAAAGAACAAATACATCATAAAAGTGGAGGACCAACCGATCCTAATTTATTATACGATGCACCCACACTCTGTGCCGATTTTCAATTATTACATATTATCAGTTGTGGCCAAAAAGAAGTAATCCTTTCAGAAGGAAAATTTCATTCAGGCAGTGCCGATGTGTTGCGATTAGTAGCCCAGAAGTTGTAATTTATTACTGCGTGGATGAATAGGCTATGCAATGCACCAATTTTGATGCATGGAACATCAACTTTTTTATGAAAAGAATATTGCTGCTTGTAATTGTATTGATTGCATTTTCAACTGCCTGCAAAACAAACACAAAACCCCCATTACCAGCGATGACGATACAACAAAAGTTGATGTTGACCTGAATGGCCGGCCTTTCAGATGCCGCCGGTAAAAGGCAATGGGGCAAAAAGTAAATGAATTAAAAAACTACCTCCACTAACTACCAGTCAGCACAATGCTTTATTACCCGAACAATTGCTCAACTTAAAAAGAAGCAGTTTTGAGGCAACCCACATGATGGGCTTTTCAACCGCAGATGCTACTTATAAAAACGAAGATGGCAGCCAAAAAATTAAATTAACGCTATTTGATTGTGCAGGCGATGCCGGAGCAGGTATTTATTCGCTGAATCATCTTACAAAAATGAATATTCAATCCGAATCAGAAGACGGCTACACCAAATCAATTGATTTTATGGGGCAAAAAGACATGGAAACATATCAAAAAAACAACAATAAATACGAATTAATTTTTTTAGCAAACGATAGATTACTCATTAACATAGAAACCAACACACTTTCTGAGGATGAACTAAAACCGGCGGCAGCTTCACTTCAAATTAAAATCCCATCCTAATTCCATTATTTTTCGATATATTTTATCTGAAAACCCAATATCTCCAAAGTATTGAATCCAAAAATTTTTCACAGGCCTTCCACAAATTGTATTCGTTAAAAAAAATCATTCCTTTGTATGAGGTGGATTGAACAAAAAAGATTAGTGCAGTTTTTTTTGTTTGAAGAGAAATATGTTTTCAACATGGGGTTAATAACAATTTTGCCATTTAAACCCAAGCTTAACTATTTTGCTGCTCGGTTTAGGGTTTCCTTCACATGGAATGAATAGGGAATCAGGTGTAAGTCCTGAACTATCCCCGTAGCTGTTACCCATTTTCAAATGTTTTGGCAAAACACACCACTGTTTCAAAAGAAATGGGAAGGTAGCCAAATCATGGGAAGTCAGAAGACCTGCCTTAAACCAACACATAGCAATGCTTTCGGGCGAAAAGCAGGTTAGTTCAGTATAGGCCGGCAACCACTTATTCCGGTTTATATAACAACCACTTCAGCACCGAATATTCATAAAACAAAAAAATTGTAATACTATGAGCAGTGATGAAATTTTATTGAAAGAAAACAAAGATCGCTTTGTAATTCTGCCCATTAACTATCCGGCTATTTGGGAAAAATACAAACAACATGAAGCCAGTTTCTGGACCGCAGAAGAGATTGATTTGAGCTCAGATTTAAAAGATTGGGAAAACCTGAATAACGGCGAACGCCATTTTATTTCACATATCCTCGCCTTTTTTGCAGCCAGCGATGGAATTGTCAATGAAAATTTAGCGGTTAATTTTATGAGCGAAGTTCAACTGCCGGAAGCACGCTGTTTTTATGGCTTTCAGATTATGATGGAAAACATTCACTCAGAAACCTATGCGTTGTTAATAGATACTTACATTAAAAATCCCGAAGAAAAAAACAGATTATTTCATGCCATAGATACTGTGCCTGCCGTAAAGAAAAAAGCAGAATGGGCTTTGCGCTGGATAACCAATGGCAATTTTGCAGAAAGACTGGTTGCGTTTGCAGCCGTAGAAGGCATTTTTTTCAGTGGCAGCTTCTGCTCTATTTTCTGGCTCAAGAAACGAGGTTTGATGCCCGGATTAACTTTCAGTAACGAATTGATTTCACGTGATGAAGGTTTGCACTGCGAATTTGCATGCCTGTTGTATAAAATGCTGCAAAACAAATTATCGGAAGCACAGGTAAAAAGCATTATTACTGATGCAGTGACCATTGAAAAAGAATTTATTACGGAAGCACTACCGGTAGATTTAATTGGTATGAATGCCAAATTAATGCAACAATACATTGAATTTGTGGCCGACCGCTGGTTGGTTGAACTGGGCTACCCAAAGGTGTACAATGCCACCAATCCATTCGACTTTATGGAAATGATTTCGCTACAAGGCAAAACCAATTTCTTTGAAAAAAGAGTGGGCGACTATCAAAAAGCCGGTGTAATGAGTACCAACAATGTATCACAATCTTTTTCATTGGATGAGGATTTTTAAAGTAATTCAATATCCCAATAAAATAATTTCAATTAAAATAGTTTGACCATGCACGTAATAAAAAGAGACGGAAGAAAAGAAACCGTAAAATTTGATAAAGTAACCGCACGAATACAAAAATTATCCTACAGCCTTAGCCCAATGGTGAATGTGATTGATGTAGCCAAAAAAACCATTGAGGGTATTTACGATGGCGTACACACTGCAGAATTAGATAATTTAGCTGCCGAAACCGCCGCATCGCTCACCATTACGCACCCCGACTATGCTATTCTGGCTTCACGTATTGCCGTAAGCAATCTACACAAAAACACCATCAAAAGTTTTTCTGCAACCATGCGGCTTTTATACAATTACACTGATACACATTCCGGAAAAAAAATGCCATTAATAGCAGATGATGTAATGGAAGTAATTGAAACCAACGCAGAATTATTAGACAGTACCATTATTTATGACCGCGATTTTGCCTTTGATTATTTTGGATTTAAAACATTAGAAAAATCATACCTGCTTAAAATCAATGGCAAAATTGTAGAACGGCCGCAACACATGTATATGCGGGTAGCCATTGGTATTCATAAAAAAGATGTAGAAAGCGCCATTAAAACCTATCATTTAATGAGTGAGCGCTGGTTTACCCATGCTACACCTACCCTGTTTAATGCAGGCACACCCAAACCACAAATGAGCTCCTGCTTTTTGTTAACCATGAAAGAAGATAGTATTGATGGCATTTATGATACATTAAAACAAACCGCAAAAATATCGCAAAGTGCGGGTGGTATTGGATTAGCCATTCATAATATACGTGCTACGGGCAGTTATATTGGCGGCACCAATGGCACCAGCAATGGCATTGTGCCTATGCTGCGGGTATTTAATGATACAGCACGATATGTAGACCAAGGAGGCGGTAAAAGAAAAGGCGCCTTTGCAGTGTATTTAGAACCCTGGCATGCCGATGTATTTGAATTTTTAGACCTGAAAAAAAATCACGGCAAAGAAGAATTGCGGGCAAGAGATTTATTTTATGCACTATGGATTCCCGATTTGTTTATGAAACGAGTAGAAGCCAACGAAGAATGGAGTTTATTTTGCCCTAATGAAGCACCCGGCTTAAGCGACTGCTGGGGCGAAGCTTTTGAAAAATTGTACACACAGTATGAAGCAGAAGGCAGGGCCCGCAAAACCATTAAAGCACAAGAGCTTTGGTTTAAAATAATGGAATCGCAAATAGAAACCGGCACACCTTATATGTTGTATAAAGATGCTGCCAACCGCAAAAGCAATCAACAAAACTTAGGCACCATTAAAAGCAGTAACCTATGTACTGAAATTATGGAGTACACGTCGCCTGAAGAAGTGGCGGTATGTAATCTGGCTTCGCTGGCATTGCCACGCTTTGTAGAAAACGGCAGTTTTAATCACGAAAAATTATATGAGGTTACTTATACCGCTACCATTAATTTAAACCGCATCATTGATCATAATTATTATCCGGTAGAAGAAGCCAGAAATTCAAACCTAAAACACCGCCCCATTGGTTTAGGTGTACAGGGGTTGGCAGATGTGTTTATTTTATTACGCCTGCCTTTTGAAAGTGACTTAGCTAAAATGTTAAATAAAGAAATTTTTGAAACTATTTATTTTGCTGCCATGACAGCCAGTAAAGACC
Organism: Hydrotalea lipotrueae; assembly: GCF_019249625.1. Lineage (NCBI taxonomy): Bacteria > Pseudomonadati > Bacteroidota > Chitinophagia > Chitinophagales > Chitinophagaceae > Hydrotalea > Hydrotalea lipotrueae. The sequence goes on from NZ_JAESDL010000044.1 coordinate 5,562, forward strand.
TGGCCATTCAGGAAGGTGCTTATGAAACATTTGCCGGCTCACCCTTATCAAAAGGTATTTTCCAGTTCGATATGTGGGATGCAACCCCTTCTAACCGTTGGAACTGGGAAGCACTGAGGCAGGAAGTAAAACAATATGGCGTTCGCAATTCATTACTGGTTGCACCCATGCCCACAGCCTCTACCTCGCAAATACTCGGCAATAATGAATGTTTTGAACCCTACACTTCTAATATTTATACCAGAAGGGTATTAAGCGGTGAATACATCATAGTAAACAAACATTTACTGAAAGATTTAATTCAATTGGGTTTGTGGAATAACACCATGAAAACGAAGATTATTGCGGCCAATGGTTCTATTCAAAACATAGCAGAAATACCCGCAGATATTAAAGAATTGTACAAAACAGTTTGGGAAATTAAACAAAGAAATATTATTGATATGGCTGCCGACAGAGGTGCATTTATCTGCCAATCGCAATCATTGAATTTGTTTGTAGATGCTCCCAACTCATCCAAACTTACTTCTATGCATTTTTATGCATGGAAAAAAGGCCTTAAAACAGGCATGTATTATCTGCGGTCACAGGCAGCCACACAGGCTGTTCAGTTTACTGTAGAGAAACAGGCAGAAATTACTGCACAACCGGTAATACCAGTGGCAGAAGCTGCAGCCGAAACCGATGTAACAGCCACCATAACAGAAGGCGCTGTTTGCACCATGCAGGAAGGATGTATTAGTTGCGGCTCATAAAATCAGCAAATGGATACTTTTTAAAAAACCGTTATAAATTATATAACTGTTTTTTTATATCAATTAAAATATTGAAGTTTGTTCAATGATTAAAGGCTTTTTTAGACTGAAAGGATAACAGAATATACTTAGGCGAAGAATAACAATGAATTTTACTAAACATCAGAAAAATAAATTCATGGAGAACAACCCAACGCCACATCCTTTGCTTTGCTGGGATATTGTATTAGAAGGAATAGAACGGCGCAAGCAATTAAAAAAAGATTTGGAAGCACTACAAAATATTATGTACCGGAACGAATGGAAAGAAGTGCGTGCTGCTTTTCAGGAAGCCTTAATTTGGGAAGATAAAACCATTATAGTTACCGATACCCAATTAAACATCATTCACGCCACTGAAAACTTACATACCATGAATGGTTATTGGCCCCATGAAGTAATAGGCCAACGCCCAACGCTATTTCAGGGGCCGGCCACTTCTCTTGATACACGTAAAGCCATTAAAATGGCTATTGATGCCTTGCAACCTTTCCAAACCTCATTAGTAAATTATCGTAAAAACGGCAGTATATATACCTGCCATATTGAAGGCTTCCCCATATTCAACCAATCAGGCAGGTTGGTAAATTTTATGGCTATTGAAAAAGCAGCTTAATCAATATTTTTAAACCATTACTTCAGCTATTGACTACTGTATTGTATCAACATAATTTGATTTAATATTGTAGTATGAAGTTAGTTAAAAATATTATTTTCGATTTAGGTGGTGTTTTCATAAACCTCGATTTTCAAAAAACAAATGAGGCATTTCAACAACTAGGTGCCACACAATTCTACAGTTTCTTTTCACAAACCCACTCCAATAGCCTTTTTGCAGCTTTAGAAACCGGCACCATTGCAACACATGATTTTTATGATGCTTTCAGAAAACAAACAGGTATCCTGGCAACAAACAAAGCCATTGCCCATGCCTGGAATGCTATGTTAATTAACTTTCCACCCGAAAGAATTGAATGGCTCAATTTGATACAAAATAAATACGATGTTTTTCTGTATTCCAACACCAATCAAATTCATTACGATTGTTTCATGGAAATGTTTAAACGTGATACCGGCAAAGACAATTTTAACCGCTATTTCAAAAAAGCCTATTATTCTCACAAAATAAAAATGCGCAAGCCGGATGCAGATGGATTTCAACTTATTTTACAGGAACAAAATTTAGCCCCGGAAGAAACTTTATTTATTGATGATACGTTACCTAACATACAAACAGCCCATTCGTTAGGATTACAAACCATACACCTGAAAGCACCACTAACGGTGTTAGATATACCGTTATAACTGTTCTATAATCGAATCACCATGGCTTCATAAGGGCGTAAGGGCATTTTATTTTTTAATGTGATAGTTATAGGTGTTTTTACATAATTGGCCAATACCACTTTTGCTTTAGCAGATAATGTAGGACTACTAAATACCGCATCTTTAGCAGAAAAATTCAATAGTATCAAAAATTTACCGGCAGCATCTTCTCTAAGGTATGCATATACCTGTGGATTGGCTTTATCCAGCAATGTGTATTTGCCATAAACCAGGGTTGGGTTGTTTTTACGCAGTTGTACTAATTTTCTAAAATAATGCAGACAACTATTCGGGTCATTTTCTTCAACAGCAACGTTCACTGTTTTATAATTCGCATTGATGCCAATCCAGGACATTCCGGTTGTAAAACCTGCATTTCTGGAACTATCCCATTGAAAGGGGGTTCTGCCATTATCCCTTGCTCCAAAAGAAAGATTTTTCAGCAGTGCTTGCACATTGCCGCCCGTCATTTGTGTATGCTTGTATTCATCTAATATTACCTGATCCCGATAATCATGAATGGATGAAAATTTGGGATTGGTCATGCCCAATTCATCCCCATTATAATAAAAAGGAGTGCCCCGCATGGTAAGTAAAAAAGTAGAGAGCATTTGTGAGGAATGGGTTCTAAACTGTGGTAGATCATTTCCAAATCTGCTCACCATTCTGGCCTGATCATGATTGGCCAAAAAAACAGCCAGCCACCCACTGTGTTCAAAAGCACTATCCCATTGCGAAAAAATCGATTTAAATTGCAACAAGCTGTATCCGTTAGGCTTCGCAAGGTCTACCCCATTAAAAGCATAAGCAATATTCAGTTCATGCCGGTTACTATCTACCAAATTATGTGCATCTTCAAACGTATTACCGGCACCTTCTGCTACACTCATTACATCGTATTTACTAAAAATTTGCTGGTTCATTTGTTGTAAATAGCTGTGTATATTACCCTGCATGGCATAATAAC
>NZ_JAESDL010000045.1:0-7654 GCF_019249625.1 Hydrotalea lipotrueae
TGGGTGCAAAGTGATTAAAGATAATTAAGTCGCTTTTAGTAACACTCTCCGGAAATAAAGTAATCGCTGCAATCATAAAATTTCCAATTAAATTGGTTTTAATATCATCCGGAGCATATAGTGAAGGCACAAACGTGTTACTGAAAGCATAAGTATTATTGTTTATTTTAAATATAGAGTCTTTAATTTCATTATCTGTTTCTAATTTATTTTCTACCATGTATTTCAAACTTAAATAGCTTGTAACGTAAAATGTTCCAAGCACACATTTCGGTACTGCTATGTTAAAAGGTTCTTGTATTTCTTCCGCCATTTGCAAAATATTTGCTTTGCTCATATCTGCACTAATAAAGTTAATTTCTTTAATTCCTCTTCTTATAAATGGTTTTAAGAATTCATTTATAAGTATTGTTTTGAATTGAACCTTGATGGCGCCTCTAAAGCTTTCTGTTATCTTGTTTTCCTGATATAGGCTATCATATGGATGGGTGTAATTGTTGATGATGTTAATTAAGTTTTTCTTTAATTCAGGAACATTCAAATTTTTTTGCTCAAATAAGTTAAATATAGGTGTGAATTTAGAAATAGGGTATGGATAATTGAATTGATTATTGAACAATATCATTCCTTCAGCATTACTACCTGTTAAACGAATCCAACTGGTATTTACAGGTGGGTTACTGCCTAAGATGGTTGCATTAAAAAAAATAGAGTCATTGGGTTTGGCATATATAAAAAATGGTACACCATCAAACGTTATTTTTAAAAAAGTAGATGTTTTTACAGCAATGTTTATGTTTATTTCTTTTTTGGGTGTTGCATTGATACTTTTAGTAGCCAGATCATGATTGTAAAATATACCTTCATACGGTTCAAAAATATTTAACTGCACATCATGGTCTGATGTTATGACACCTTTTAATAAAAATTGACAAAAAGCAATATTCGTATAAAATAAAAAAATTAAACTAATTAGGTATTTCATAATATGTTATTTAAGGTAGGGGCGATAAGGTCGCCCCTTTTTGTTTTTTAAGATCACTGTATTGAATTATTACAGGTTCCGCCGTATTGGCAGTAGGTCTTAATGTCATTTACCATTGTTTGTAATGCAGGATCCCTTGTATATTCCCAAGTACCCGGCATTCCGGTGCATGAGCATACCCATGTACCGCCCGAAATTTTCTTTTGTGCATCTTTGCTCAAAATGGTTACACCTTGTAACCCTGCAATTGTTTTTAACATACGCTTTTGTTTTGAATGTTTAAAAAATGATTGTTTATGTGTTGCTAGCTAACACCTTGGTAGATTGAACAGGACTCTTTTTTTCATATTCCTTCGCTCGTTCAAATTCATTAATTGCTTCTATATGAAACCGCAGGTCGTCTGTTCTGTAAATAAGTGGAAATAGTTTGTTGTTAATGAGTAGCAATGGCGTTAGGGTTAACTGTTGTTGTACACACCATTGTGCCTGGTTTTGTAAAAAGGGTTGTTGCTGTTTTAAAATCTCAGTGGGTAGTTTTAGCTTGTCAAATTTCTTAACATCGGGGTTAGCATACCAGTTTCCAATAGTTTTAATACCTATTTCCTTGTTGTTAAAGTATGTGTCAGCTAACCAGCTTGCAATCATTGTTCTTGGGTCACACAGGTTTTGATAGGGAACATAGAATACAATTCTTAAAGAAATATCGGCCGGAAATTGTTGTATCAAAGATTTTAATTCGCCATGCGTTTTTTGGCAGGCCCGACATAGTGGATTGGTAATAACGGTAATTTGTGTTGGGGCTTGCTCTGAACCTATGATGATTTCCTTTTCTGTTTTTATATGACTGTCTTCTATTGAATTTGTAAGCTTGTAATAATTTATAAACAGGTGATAGTTTCGCTTAAAACGTAAGAGTTCAATTTCAGCATTGTGCAGTCTGGCACTGTTTTCAAATAATTGCTTTAGATAATACCATACTATACCAACAAGAGCAATGATACATAATACTCCAACTGTAAATTGAGGTTGAAAGGAAATTTCCGAAAAGGAAATTATTGCTACAATTCCTTGTAGCAGCAGAATGGTTATTACAGTAAGACATAAAGGGCACCATTTTTTTATAATATAGGCCTGCTGATAGATAGAATAAATCGGAAATAATATTCCAACAATACTAACTGCCAAGAGTATTGAAATGGCATTTGGTAAAAGCAACAAGTAAATCAATTGCACAGAAAAATATATAATTCCTACATCAGTAAGGTTTATATCTTTCCACAAATTAGCTGCTTTTGAATGTAAAACCCCATTACAATCGGTGCTTTTTGATAATGTGCAAAAACGCTGCAGAAAATGGTTGTTAAAACCTAAACTATGAACAAAAAGCAGTAATGAGCATATGAGCCCTGCAATTGTTAGTAAGAAGTAAGCATAAATATTGATTGTTTGAGTGGGATGCATCCAGAATAAATAAAAAACGGCAAAAGTCAAAAGACTAATGGATAAAGGTCTTAACCAATTACGAATGTTAAGGCGAAATGTTGGTTGCTGCTTGTCAATTACAACGATGAAGCCAGAAAATATTTTCTTAAATTCATCAAAAGAAATTGAAAATAACTTCTCCTGCCCATTGTAAATTTCAACGGAAACTGTTGAAATAACCTTTGCTAATACAAATTGATCAACCTTGTTATTTCTTATTAATGAGAGAAATGGTTCTTTCAACTTTGGTATATTGTCAATATCAATTTGAGCGGCCTGATTTTCAATTTTGAATGCATTGAGTGTATCAGTAATAGAACTAAGTGTGCCAATATCAGGATGTGACAGAAATTGTAATTGTATTTTTTCAATACTTACTTCATAGTTGGTTTGCTTTAACCACTTGTAAATTATGTTAACTGTGTTTTCTTGCATATTGTTTAGCGGTACAGCCTATAAGGTGTTTAGCAATATGTGTCGATTTAATTTTTAAAGCAAAATTTGTGAATGTCGCCATAAGGTTGCTTACAAATAAAATATTATTTTCTATTTCAAAATGTTTTGCATCACCTGTCAGTCTTTATTTCAAATTTTCAATCAATTATATTTCCGATTTCTTAGCTTGGTGATTTTTATCATTCTGCCATATGATTTGCATTTATATATTTTTTTCTTTAAGCTTAAAGAATAAACGAAACTAATACATTATTTATGATATATCTTTAGTAATTTTCCTAAATCTTCTACGTAGTTTTACGCTATTTTTTAAGAAAACGCTTCTACATATCAAATTGTACCCGATATAATTTAATTTTATTCAAAATGTTCCTTTTATGTCTTCAGCCTTCAATTTGGTATTAGTAGATGCAAAACCGGATTACTTATTAAAACTTCGGCAAATGGTGAATACTATACCATTTGTTAACATTTTGTTTACGGCTAATAGTGGTGCTGATTGCTTAAAAAAATTGCAGCAGGTTAAAGCAGAGCCGGATGTGATTATTACCGACTTACTTATGCCGGAACTTGATGGTATGGGCTTGCAGCCATTTTACATTATTCCCGGCCTTCTATACCCATTATTGTATTGTCTGAGCTGATTTCTGAATATGAAATTGCCGAGTTAATGGATATAGGTGTAAAGGGCTTTCTGGGCAAAGCCAACCTATCAGCCGAAATAATTGCTAAAGCAATTGCAAATGTAAGTGAAGGCGCTGTATTTATAGATGAAACAATGTTTGATAAAGAAAAAGCCTTTGCTGAAATAAAGCGTATACAGCTATTGCCCCGAGATGTCAAAACTATTCAATCGTTTACCAAAAAGGAGTTGTGTTTTTTACAATTATTGGTAACACTGGATGATTACCAACAAATAGCCTGGGCCATGAACCTTTCGGTAAAAACGGTTCATTATTACGCCGAACGTTTGTGTGAAAAATCAGGTACAAAAAACAAAACGGCACTATTGTTATATGCCATTAAAAATAGATTGGTTAAAATTTATAAGGCTTTTATTGCCAAGGATGTTTAATATAAATTACAGATTTATTTGTTTTTATAGTACATGATTTTTTTTCATTCTTGTCTGACTAAAAAGTGTAAACTAATGGTTTAACCCCTTTACAGAGCCATATTTCAGCCGATTTCAAAAGATGGGGTGCTCCCTCCAGATTTGAAAAAATCATTTTTTAGCCTGTAATCCTTTACAGAAAAGGATTACAGCGATTTTTTAGTTAAGTTTTTTCGGACAATAATGATTTATTTAAAATTTACTACTACCAGTTAACCTGTTTGCGGATATTGTAATAAAACCGATCTAACAATCGCATTTTTTCAGTTATAATTTCTGCCTGTGCAAATAAACCGAACTGATACTGAAGTGACTTGCCATAGTTCGTTATCAAACTATTTGGAAGGATTACTTTGGATAGATAGCCACTGTCTGTAGGTGTTTGACTAATATATTCTATTTTTCCTGTTACACTACCAAACTGTTCATAGGGATAAGCCTGAAACTTTAATAGTACATCTTGCAGGGTATGTACTTTTCCAAAATTATATTGTGGTATAAACATTTCGGCAAAATATTGCGTGCTTTTTGCCTGTATGTAAAACAATAGTTGTCCGTTTTTTATAAACTGGTTTTGCTGATAAAATCCTGCCATTTGTACCCGTCCGTCAATAGGTGATTTCAGTACATACTTAAATTCCCATTGTTCAATCTGACTGATTAATGATTGTAAAGCTTGTATGAAAGTATTTTTTTGAACAGTGATTTGGTTCTCTAATTCGGCAATTTCTTTTCTTTTGTCATTTTGCTGGGTTTCGTTGCTGACAATAGCAGATTTTATCTGCGGTAGGCTTAGTTGTTTAGAAATAAGCTTACTTTCTTCATTACGATAATCTAGTGCTGAAATAACTTTATCTTTTGCAAGTGATTTGTTTGCTTCAAATGTTTGTTTAGATAAAGCCACATCTTTTTCCAAAAGTAATCTCTGCTCTATTAGGATGGAATGTAAGCGGGTAATGTTGTTCAGGTCGGTTTGCAGCATGGAGCGTTTACGTAAATAAAACCCGTTGCTGATAAAATCTTTAAAGCTAATAAAGCTTTGCATAAAAGTTTGAAAAGGTTGCTGTATTTCTCCCAGATCACTCAAATACTGCTGATTGGTGTAATTTGGAAAGAATTTGATTATTTGGTCAGTTTTGTTCTGGGATACGTATGCCAAGATGGAATCCAGATTTGCTTTAACAAGTGTTACTGATTTAGGATTAGCAATACTTTCCATATAGGCTAAAGCATCCCCTTGTTTTATGCTGTCGCCATTGTTTACGAGTAGTTGTTGCAATTTCCCATCTGTTCTGGTAACCACTTCTTTCGGAGCATTCAAACTACTCAAACGTGCTTTACATATTACTATGTCCGGGTATTGAATAAACCAGCAAACAATTGCCATTATAACAATAATAAAGAAGAATAAAACCGTACCCCAACGGATAAAAAAATTGGGTTTCCGACTGATGAATTCCTGAACCTCATCACTTCTTAAATGAAATGTTTCAGATAAACTGCTAATATCTCCATTCTCATTCACAACTATCGGCATAATGTAACAATTTTAGTTTCCTAATTCTAACTGGTTTTTCACTAATTCGTAATAGTATCCCTTTTCTAAAGCAAGCTCTTCATGTGTTCCTTCTTCTACTATCCTTCCCTCATGCAACACTACTATTTTATCAGCGTTCTTTACAGTACTTAAACGATGTGCTACTACAACTACTGTTTTGTTCTTGAAAAAAGATTGTAGGCTTTCCAATATCCTTTTTTCATTGTTTGCATCTAAGGCATTGGTTGCTTCATCAAAAAAAATATACTCGGGGTTTTTGTAAACAGCTCTGGCAATTAATATTCTTTGCTTTTGTCCTTGGCTGATTCCTATTCCTTCTGCCCCGATTTTTGTATTAAAACCTAAAGGCAGACTTTCAATATAAGAAAGGATATTAGCTACCTTACAGGCATGTATTAATTGCTGTTGATTGATTTGCTCACCATGTAGGGCTATATTGTTGGTAATGGTGTCATTAAAAATATAGCCATCTTGTAATACACTGCTGCATTGGCTACGCCAAAATCTATGGCTGATGTATTTGATATTGGTTTCTCCAATCCTGATATCGCCCTTATAATTTTCGTAAAACTTTAAAAGTAGTTTCAATAAAGTGGTTTTGCCACTACCACTCATACCTACGATGGCTGTTACTTTTTTCTCCAGTATCAGTAAATTAATATTTTGTAATACAGGCTCGTTGCCTGCACCTGTATAGGTAAAAGAAACATTTGATACATGGATGGATTTATCAGAGGGTAAACTGTGTTGCAAGTTACTTTCTTTAGATTCTTCGTTCGCTAAAGTATGTATTTCATTAAGGCGTTCTAATGATAGTTTGGCATCTTGTGCCTGCTGTATAAAGCCAATCAGTTGCTCAACAGGGCTGTTTAACTGACCGATGATGTATTGAATCGCCAGCATGGCACCCAGTGTTAACTGTCCTTCAATTACAGCTTTAGCAACAAAAAAAGTGATGATTATATTTTTACCTTCATTAATAAAAAATGCCCCGGCATACTGATACTGGCTTATTTGTAAAGTTTTAAAGCCGAGTTTAAATAAAGCAATCTGTAATCGTTCCCACTCCCAACGTTTGGGTTTTTCGCAATTGTTTAGGCGTATTTCTTGCATACCATGTACCAATTGCATAGTAGCTGTATTTTCTTTACTGGCCAGTCTAAAACGTTCTATATCTAATTTCCGGCGATATTGTAGAAAAAATCGAATCCAAAAGAAATACAAAACACTGCCGGTAACGAATACTAAAAACACAGGTACATTATACAAAAGCAGGACTATTGAAAAAATAAGCAAATTGATTAATGAGAAAAGAATATTTAAAGAACCTGTTGTTAAAAACTGCTGTATCCTGCTGTGGTCGCCAATTCTTTGTAATGTATCACCTGTCTTTTTTGCGTCAAAATAAGATAAAGGCAATTGCATCAACTTTATCCAAAAATCAGAAAGAATGGAGATGTTAATACCTGTACCAATATGCAACAGCAAATGACTGCGTATAAATTCTGTAATGATACGACCTGTAAATAGAAAAAGTTGGGCAAAGAGTATGATAAAAATGTACTGAAGGTTGCGGGTGTTGATGCCTACATCTACAATACTTTGCGTAAGAAAAGGAAATACCAATTGCAAGGCAGATGCTATTACTAACCCTACAGTTAATTGAAAAAAATATCGCTTGTATTGATTCAAATATCTTAACAAAAAGCCCCAGCTTATTCCCTGGGCTTTGGTATCCTTTTGTTGATAAAATTCCGGAGTTGGTTCTAAAAGTAAAGCAATTCCCGGAACATCATCAGTTGTTTGCAGCCAGTGTTTGCAAAATGCTTCTTTAGTGTATTTAATTATATTATGTGCAGGGTCGGCTACCTCAATTTTCTTTAAATTTGAATTAGGTGTAACAATTACAAAATGGTTTTGGTTCCAGTGAACAATACATGGAAGAGGTGCTTCTTTCAAAAGTCTTTCAAAATTTATTCGAACACTCAGGGTTCTTAAACCTATTTCTTCTGCCGTATTGGCAATCCCCAGAAAATTAACTCCTTCTTTGTTTAATTGT
>NZ_JAESDL010000046.1:0-6438 GCF_019249625.1 Hydrotalea lipotrueae
CGCTTAATACCATGCACTTCATACCCTTTTTTCAGTAATAACTCCGCCAAATAGGCGCCATCCTGTCCGGTAATACCCGTAATTAATGCAACTTTCATGATACTTGTGTTTGTACTATTTGAATAATTTTTTCTATGAAAACAGATTCATCAAATCTCATTGCATGATTCCGAATAAAATTTGAATCTATGTCTATCGTTTCTAACGAATTAATTGCTTCAATCAATGCCTCTTTAGTTTGCTCTTTAAAGAAAACACTGGTAAACTTCTTGTTACCAGTATTATAAGGTAGCATGGTTTCTAAAACCCCACCCGCACCATAAGCTATTACCGGGCGACCTGAGGCATTTGCTTCCAAAGGAGTGATACCATAGTCTTCATGTTGGGGGAAGATAAAAGCTTTACAATTTGCATAAAGCTTTTTCAAATCGCTTGTTGTTAAACCCGACTTGAATTGTATATTGCTATTTGCCATGCCCATCAATTCGTTTTTCTTACTACCATTACCGACTATAACTAATGGATAACCTAATATATTAAAAGCCTCAATTGCCAAATCAACTTTTTTATAAAATTCAAGTCTAGAAACAACTAAGTAATATGATTTTTTAGAATAATCATCGACATGGAAATTTTGACATTTAACAGGTGGATGTAATATAATTACTTCTTTAGCTCCATAAGCATTTCTAATTCTTTGTGCGGTTTCTTCAGTCATGCCTATATAATGATCAGCTTTTTGCGCTTCTCTTTTATCAACGTATCTCAGGCATTTAATAACTAAATTGAATAGTATTTTAAATAAGCCGCTGCTTTCATTAAATTCTTTATATGAAGTCGGATTCCACGCAAGGCGAAAAGGTGTATACGTGTATAAAAATATTCGAGATCTTATATCGATGTTTGCATATTTACCACAAAAGGTACCAGAAATAATTACCAAGTCGTAGCCCTTGACTTTTAAAAATTTCATTGCCAAAAGTCCAAATGGGAAAAATAACCATTTCATCATTTTTTCAGTCTTAACGAATTTCTGAAAAATAGATGTTTTTATTTTATAATTTCTAAACTCTTCATAGGTTAATTCAGGTTGATAACAAAGTGTATATAATTCAGCATCAGGAAATGCTTTCATTATACTCAAAGCAACCTGCTCTCCACCACCTCTACGCATTAAGTCATCATGAATTACAGCTACTCTCATTTCAATTATTTATAATTTAATAACTCTTCTTTCAATAATAAGTCTAACACTTCAAAGAATGTTTTATTATAGTTCCATTTAAGCTGGTTTTGTGCTTTTTGGTTATCACCAAATAAATCAAGAATTTCCACTGGTCTGTAAAACTTGGGATCAATTATTATCTTATTCTTGCTAATAGATAGCCTATCAAATACATATTCAACGATTTCTCTCAAAAAGACAGAGGTTCCGCTACATATAAAATAATCGTCCGGCTTATCCTGTTGTAAAGACAGGTACATAGCTTCAACATAATCAGGGGCATAGCCAAAATCTCTTTTTATATCAATATTTCCTACGGGTAAAAAATCAATTCTCCCTTGTTTAATATCAATAGCCCCTCTTAAAATCTTTTTAACAAAAAAATTGGGACTACGTAAGTATGACTCGTGATTAAATAGTATACCATTAACTACAAATAAATTATAAGATTCACGATAATTTATACACGTCCAATATCCTGTTGCTTTTGAAATAGCATAAGGGCTTAGAGGATGCAAAGGGGTTTGGCTATTTATTGGCAGGCTCTTCACACTTCCATACATCTCACTACTTGAAGCTTGATAAAACTTAGTATCAAGTTTTAAGATTCTAATACTCTCCAATACATTTAAAACGGATATAGCATTATAATGAATCGTTCCTATAGGCTGTTCAAAAGATAACCCAACAGAACTTTGCGCCCCCAGATTATAAAATTCATCAGGTTTGTATTTTGATAAAATTTTCAATATACTTGAAAAATCAAGAAGGTCACATTCTTCAATTTGAACATTCCCAGCAATATCCAGGTATTTTAAATTATTAAGATTAAAGTTTGCATAGCTTCTTGTTAAACCAACTATCCGATAATTCTTTTTCAAAAGAAGCTTTGTCAAATAAGCCCCATCCTGACCTGTAATTCCTGAAATTATTGCTGTTCTTAAATTTTTCATTTTACTGCATTAAAGATTTTATACTTTTCTTGACAATCGCAGAAAAAAAAGATTCCCCAATCGTATTCATCTACTTTAAGTTTTCCTCTTCGCAAAAGTTGTTTTCGCAAATTTATATCAGTTGATATTTGATGCATTCCATCTGCAATATTCTTCACATCATAAGCATCAACATATAGTACAGCATCACCGCAAATTTCTGGCAAAGATGCCTCTCTGAAAGCAACTACCGGACATTCAAAAAACATTGCTTCTAAGGGAGGAATACCAAAACCTTCATATAACGAAACAAAAACTAAGCTTTAGCCCTTTTGTACAGAGAAACAAGTTCATTATCTGGAATAGGACCAGTAAAAATTATTGATTCTCTTAACTTTTCATTTTCCTTGATAATATTAAAAAGTTCAATGTCTGCATTAATCAAATTTTCAACTTTCCCAACAATTATGAATTTATAGGATTAGGTATTATAAACGCAAAGTATTTTTAGATAGTTGTAAGGGTGTGGTATTTGGTTCATCATTCTCACTACAACATCATTGAATAAACTCTTTCTTTTGTTTCTTCTATTGAAGCGGTATTCATATTCTGTTGTATATGCAAACAAATATTCGCTGGAACAATGATGATGTGTCCCTCGTAACCAGTTCTTAAACTGCATAATTTGTTTGTGCAATGCTTCCATGGCACTACCTTTTTGGGAGTACGCAATGGCAATATTGTTCATCTCTTTGGCTAATTTTTTATAGGAATGATGGGCATCTATTTTAATCATGGCTTCAACTGAAACATTATCCTTTATGGCATACTTTAATTCATCTGCTTTGAACGACTCTATGTGCTGCAAGGCAATATTACCCATTCTGCCATCTGGTAAAACTTCTACAGCTACAAAAAGTGCATTCTTAGTCTCCGTGCTTCTACCTTTAGCCGTAGAATACCCACCAATAAGGGTTTCATCTACTTCTACGTCGCCATCTAACTTATCGTCCTTATCTTTTTTCATAGCTGCCTGTACTTTTCTTTTAAACAACCAAGCCGTTTTCTGTTGTACACCAACCTCTGTTCCTAACTCAATGGTTGACATCCCCTTCTTTTTAGATGTAATCCTGAATACCATATGAAAAGCCTTCAGCATCGGCATCTTTACCCCATGAAAAACTCTATTGGCTGTTACACTTTCATCATAACTACAACCCTTACATCTTCTATAATAAAACAACCGACCCTTATAGCTCTCTTTACACCCACACATAGAACACTCAAAATCTTTATTATTCCACTTGATCAACATCAGATAACGGTAGCAATCTTCATTGGTTTGAAATCGCTTCGAAAACTCTATTGCATTAATCCCTTTGAACATATCTAATAAATTTAGCTGTAAATTACTAATATCTTTAGTCATGCCCAACTCTTTTTCTTACCTTCGAGAACTAAATACCTAATCCTAAAAATTTGAAATAATATAAATCTTAGTTTATAGTTTTAAAAGTATCTCACTCATTTTCTCAACTGAGTTACTCCAACTATATTTTCTTGAGATCTCCAAACCTTTTTGAATAAGTGATTCTCTTAATTCAAAGTCGTTTAATAATTGCATCATTGCAATTTTAATGCTCTCAATATTATTGGGATTAACAAAAAAACTTGTCCCATTATACAACTCTCTATGAACAGGTATATCTGAAATCAACGTTGGACATCCATTAGCCATTGCTTCCAATGGTGGAATTCCGAAACCTTCATACAAAGAGAGATAGATGAAAAAAAGAGCATTCTTATATAGCCAGGAAAGTTCTTCATCATTAACATAACCAATAAAATGGATTCGCTCATAATTTTCAGTTACTAAATTATCCTTAAATGCATTACTTTTCTTTCCAACAATAATTAAATCAAACTCGTAATTTTCAACATGGTTAAAAGCTTCTAAAATACGTTTAAAATTTTTTCTTGGATCTATTGAAGCTACACATAATATAAACTTTTTTGAAATTAAAAAATTAAAAGATGAATTAGCAAATGGATTAGTTTTAACTTTAATTAGTTTTTCAGAAACTGCATTATACACCACTCCAATTTTAGCAGATTGAATTCCATAAATTTCTTCGATACGAGTTTTTGAAAAGTTACTAACGGAAATTATGAATTTGCTATAGTATAGTATCCATTTTAACGAAAATTTGTAAAATAAAGTAAACTTCCAATTAAACCATTCAGGATGCTCAATAACGGCAAGATCATGTATCACGGTTATTTTATTCCTATAAAAAATTGGGGCTAAATTACATAATGAAATTAAAAGAGGTGTTTTATGTGTTAACAAATAAAAGGGAAGAATAATCTGTTCCCAAAAATACCCTCCTCCAAAACCAACATGGTTAATGTTCCAGCCTTTGACATCATAGCTTGAATGAATCTTACAGCTTGGCATGACAACAACAATATCAGTTCTATAAGCTAATTGGTTTATTATTTCAAAGGCAAAGCGTTGAACACCTGTTAAAGGCTGCGTAAGAAAGCGACCATTAATATATATCATATTAATCTGTACTTTTATTTAGAGTATAACGTGTTGTTCTATCAAAATCAATTTTCATTAGAAACTAATTGCCTAATGGTATTTCAGTAAACTCTGTATAACTAAAGGATGCTGAGCCAAAATTATTAAAACCTATGCCCAGTAATATTTTCAGGGCTTAATAGCACAACGGGATAGAATGTAATTTTTGTAATTACTTGACATAATTGCAATTGAAAAAAAAATCATAAATGGGAGCACATTTGAAGGAGTAGTAATTCGATGTTCGGTAAAACTCATAATCGATAAATTAAACATTGAAAAATGAAGAAAATCCTTAACAACGATATCTGTTTTAAATTTATCAGAAGATATAAATTTAAAAAGGTTAAACCAAAACAAAAGAAAAAATCCTAAACCAACAATTCCCATCTCTGCAAGAAAATGCAAATAAGAATTATGGGCATGAGAGTCATTGAAATATTTTTTTTTACTATCATTAAAAGAAATAAAATGAGGTATCCATCGATCAAATGTTAATGGTAGATCATTTACAGAGCCAAAACCCGAACCAAATATTGGAGAATTAAGAAATAAAGCAGTTGCTCTGGGCCATGTATCAAACGCTCTAATATAAATATTTGCTTGCTTAGTATCGGGATCATCATATCTATTATCAATAAGAGCTCTCGTATCAACTGAAATATTATCTGAAGAAAAAAGATATTTTTTATAAATTGGATAAGTATTGTAAATAATAATAGATTGAATTAATACAATTAAAGTTATAATGAAGTAAATCAAAAATTTCCTTTTTCTTTTAAATTCATAAAAGAAAATAAAGCCAACACCTACGCCTAAAATAGAACCTCGTGAAGTTGTACTCCATAAAAATATTAAAACTAAAAATAAGCATACTAAATAAATTATCTTTTTTTCATTATAATAAAAAATAATGAAAATACTAGCAATGATAGAATAAAAACCACCACTTGCATTTGTAGCCTTAAAAAAAGGGGTAAAAGTATTACCTAATTCTGCTGGATGCAGTAAAGATTCTCCCTTTGTTAAGATTAAAAAAGGAAAATAAATTAAACAGTTAATAGCAACGACAAAAAAAGCAAAAGATTTTAATATTTTCAAAGGATTACTATTTAACATCATAAAAGGGAAAAATAGTAAAGGCAAATAACTAATAAAGAAATTACCATCATAGCGATAAAAATCATAAATGACGAATGATTTAGGATAATAAATTAATGTACTTATGACTGCAAAAATAAAAAATAGATAAAACCAGAATTGATATTTTTCAATTAAGACTTTTTGGGGATTACTAAAAACGAAAACTAATAATAATCCACTAAGCAAAGTGGGTACAACACTTAAAAAAATTAAGTTAGTCATAGTTCCAAAGAAACCAATTATCAATAAGAAAAAGAATATTTTTTTCATAGTGATAATCTAAAATTTAAGAATCGTAATTCTGGACATTTTAAGATAATATATATATGCAATGAAATTGCAATAAATATTTCTGAAAAAATCATTGCAAAAGCACCACCAAGAACACCATAAATTGGAATTAAAATCAAATTAAGTAAAACACTCAAAAAGAAAGTAACCACTATTAACCCAAAATAATTTTTTTGCTTATTCTGAACTACTAACATTAAATAGGCTGGAATATTTAGTGCAACTGCTAGAGGCAATACCTGTCTCTTATACACATCTCC
>NZ_JAESDL010000047.1:0-5798 GCF_019249625.1 Hydrotalea lipotrueae
TGGGTGCAAAGTGATTAAAGATAATTAAGTCGCTTTTAGTAACACTCTCCGGAAATAAAGTAATCGCTGCAATCATATAATTCCCAATTAAATTGGTTTTAATATTATCAGTAGCATATAGCGTAGGAACAAAAGTGTTACTAAAAATATAAGTATTATTGTTTATTTTAAATGTAGAGTCTTTAATATCATTATCTGTTTGTAATTTATTTACATTCATGTATTTTAAACATAAATAGCTTGAAACGTAAAATGTTCCAAGCACACATTTTGATACTGCTATATTAAATGGTTTTTGCAATTCTTCTGCCATTTGTAAAATATTTGCTTTGCTTATATCTGCACTAATAAAGTGAATTTCTTTAATTCTTTTTCTTATAAATGGCTTTAGGAATTCGTCCATTAATATTGCTTTGAATTGAATGCCAATGGCGTTTCTAAAGCTTTCCGTTATTTTGTTTTCGTGGTATAGCGAATCATAAGGATGGGTGTAAGTGTTGATGATGATAATTAAGTTTTTCTTTAAATCAGGAAGATTCAAATTTTTTTGTTCAAATAAATTAAATATAGGGGTGAATTTAGAAATAGGGTAGGGATAATTGAATTGATGATTGAATAACAAAATTCCTTTTGCATTGCTGCCTGTTAAATGTATCCAATTGGTATTTACAGGGGGTGTATCACCCAAAACAGTTGCATTAAAATACAAGGAGTCATTAGGCTGGGCATAGATAAAAAAAGGGACACCATCAAATGTTATTTTAAAAAAAGTAGAAGTTTTTACGGTAATAGGTATAACTAATTCTTTGTTTGAGGATACATTGATACTTTTAGTAGCAAGGCAATGATTGTAAAATGTACCTTCATAAGGTTCAAAAACATTTAACTGCACATCATGGTCTGATGTTATAATACTTTTTAATAGAAATTTGTAAGCTTCCCCAAAAGTTGTCCATTTGAAGTTAGAGTTAACAAAAAAGCTAGTTAACTTTAAATTTTGAACCAAATGAAAAAAGGAAGATTTACTGAAGCGCAGATAGTATCTGCTATTAGAAAACAGGAATCAGGGATTGCTGTTAAAGACATTGCCCGGGAAATGGGTATAAGTGAAGCGACATTTTACAACTGGAAAGCGAAGTATGGCGGCATGGAGGTAAGTGAGGTTGTAAAGATGAAGCAGATGGAAGCAGAGCTCAGTGATTACAAAAAGATTGTAGCAGAACTGAGTCTTGAGAATCGAGCTATGAAAAACCTGATTGCAAAAAAGTTTTAACGCCTGAAGCGAAACGGGAAGCTGTTCATCATTTGCTAGAAGAAGAACAGTTAAGTAACGGTAAGGCGTGTGAGCTGATAGGTATATCCCGCAGCACCTACCAGTATCAATCAAAGCCCAAGGACGATGGAGCAATTCAGGATGCACTGATGGCACTTACTACAAAGCATGTTGCCATTGGGTTTTGGCAATGTTGTTATCGTCTTTGGAATAAAGGACACAAGTGGAATCATAAAAGAATCTACAGGGTTTATACCGATATGAAGTTGAATATCCGTCGCATGGCTAAAAAGCGGCTACCTGAAAGGATAAAACAACCATTAACGCTTCCGTCAGCACCTAATCAGGTATGGTGCATCGACTTTATGAGTGACACACTAGTAGATGGAAGAAGATTCCGACTGTTTAATGTTATGGATGATTTTAATCGGGAATCATTGGCTATTGAAGTGGATACTTAGTTACCATCACTAAGAGTAATCCGTGTGCTGGAAAAACTGAATGTACAAAGAGGTAAACCTGCCAATATCCGATGTGATAACGGACCTGAATTTATTAGCCATAAGCTGCAAGAATGGTGTAGTGATCAACGCAGACAAATAACAATTCAATTTATTGAACCGGGGAAACCCACACAAATTGCATACATCGAAAGAAAAAATGGAAGCATGAGGAGAAGAGAAGTATTAAATCCATACCTGTTTTATCGCTTATTGGAAGTAAGAGAGCAAATAGAGCAATGGAGGATTGATTACAATACAGACAGACCACACAAATCTCTAGGATACTCATCTCCCATAAAATTTGCTGAAGAAAATTACAAAAGATAAAGTGTAGATATATCCCTTTATCCAAAAAAGGCGAACGCAAATCATTCATTAATTGAAGAGAGCCGTTTAGTGGATAAAGTGATTGAAAAACAAAAGATCAGTACCTTAGAAATCTCTAATTAACAATGGCATTAAAAAAAGGGGAGCTTACACAATTACAACAGACTAAAATAACAAAGTGAAATTACTTATCTTTTATCTTTTGTTTTTATTTTGGAGAATAATGAATTTTTAATTGTGGAAAGAAAATTTTTTTTGTCAATTTGTGTTACTAAATTACCTAATAAAAAAGGTTTTAATGTTACTCTGAATGATAAATTATTTTTTGATTGTTCATTTTGTAATTTAAAGAATATTATTTTTTTATTTTGAAAGGAAATAATTGTGTCTATTTCTGTCTGGATAGTTCCATAAATATTTGAAGGGTATTTTTCAAAATTAATATTAATTGGTTGGTGTTGGTATATGTGTGAAGTATATTCTGAATCTATCTGCAAAGCAAATACTTCTTCAGAGTTATATGGCTTTTTAGTTTGTATTAGTTGAAATGGTATAGTTATTTTTTGCGGTATAGTTATATTATCAAGTAAATAAAATCCTGCTATTAAAATTATTCCAATAAAAGTATTTCCCCACATTATTAATAAGTGAGGAGATTTTTGAAATACTTCCTGCACTTCATTACTTCTTAATTCAAACTTATTTGATATCATGGTTTTATTTTTTAATTGCCTAGCTCTAATTGATTTTTTACCAATTCAAAATATTTACCTTTGATTCTTACAAGTTTTTCATGATTCCCAACTTCCACAATTTTACCCTTTTCTAAAACTATTATTTGATCAGCATTTTTTACTGTACTTAAGCGATGTGCAATAATTAAAACAGTCTTCCCTTTAAAAAAATCATTTAGGTTATCCATTATTTGTCTTTCGTTATTGGCATCCAAATTACTCGTAGCTTCATCAAAAAAAAGATAATTAGGATTTTTATATACAGAACGAGCAATTAATATTCTTTGTTTTTGCCCACCACTTAAAATTACTCCTGAACTTCCAATTTTGGTTGTATAACCTAGTGGAAGTTCATTAATAAACTCTTGCAAATTGGTTATTCTAATAGCATTTTCCATTGCGTTATAATCTAATTCTTTTCCATCTAATGCAATGTTTTTTGTTATTGTATCATAAAAAATAAAGCCTTCTTGCATTACTATTCCACATTGTTTTCGCCAAAATTTTGGTGATAATGATTGTAAGTTATCATTACCAATTAATATGTTACCCTTGACTGGTTGATAAAAATTTAATAATAATTTTAATAATGTTGTTTTTCCACTACCACTTGTGCCAACTATTGCTGTAATTTTACCTTTGGGAATAGTTAAATTAATATCTTTTAAAACAAATGGAGAGTTAGGTCCCTCATATTGAAAGGATAGATCTTGAAGTTTAATATCTTGATGTAATATATTAGTTATTTGTTGTTGGAATTTATTTGTTTTGTTATTTTCTTCATCGGTTTTATTATGAATTTCTTGCAATCTGTCCATGCTTAAATGTGCATCTTGTGCTGATTTTATGAAACTTACTAATTGTTCTAATGGACTATTAGTTTGTCCAATTATGTAGGAAATACTTAACAATACACCAATTGTCATATTTCCTTTTATAGCTTCGGTTGCTGCAATATATGAAATAATAATATTTTTCAAATGAGAAAAAAAAATAAATCCCGATTGCTGGTATTGCTCTAAAGCAAGACTCTTAATATTCAATTTAAAATATTTTACTTGTAATTGCTCCCACTCCCATCGCTTGGAAGTTTCACTACCATACAATTTTATTTCCTGCATACCAGTTATCATTTCAAATAACTTGTCTTGATTCTCTTTATTTCTAGCAAATCGTTTATAGTCTAATTGTTTACGTTTTTTTTGGAATAAAAAAATCCAAGTTATAGCTAATATACTAAAAACTATAAATACAAAGAGTATTTTAATGTTGTAAAATGATAATACAAGTGAAAAAATGACAATGTTAATTATTGAAAACAATGTGCTAAGTGTCGAGTTTGTCAAAAAATTTTCAATACGATGATGGTCACTAATGCGTTGAGAAATGTCCCCTATTGCTTTTGTATCAAAATATTTAATTGGTAGTTTTAATAGTTTAATTAAAAAATCGGAAATGATATTGAGGGTTACTCTTGCATTGATGTGTAACAAAAGCCAACTTCGTATAATTTCAATAATAGTATTACCTGTAAATAAAAATAGTTGTGATAATAAAATTAAATATAGAATTGATAAGTTTTTATCTGTAACACCAATGTCAATTAAAACTTGTGTAAGAAATGGAAATGTTAGTGAAATCAGGCTGGTGATGAACATTCCAATTAATAGTTGAACAATATATTTTTTGTAAGGTTTAAGGTAGCGAAATAAAAAAGTATAACCTTTATTCTTTTCCTTTACTTCATTTTTTTTTAAAAATTCAGGTGTTGGTTCTAATAATAATGATGTTCCCTTTTCATCAACCGTACTAATCCATGATTTAAAGAAAGTATCTTTGTCTATAGATATTAACCCATATGCAGGATCAGCAATCCTAAAATTCAATTTGCTTGAATTAAATAATTTTCTTTTTATCTGGTAGAGTACTACAAAATGATCTTGATTCCAATGTAAAATACAAGGTAATGGACTATTTTCTGTTAAATTTTTTAAAGTTAAATTAACCATAAGTGTACGAAAGCCTAATTTCTCTGCTGCATCATTTATGCTAAGTAAACTTACACCTTCACGACTTAAAAAGCATTCTTGCCTTAAATATTCTAAAGAATATGCTTTACCATAAAATTGTGTAATCATTTTTAGACATGCGGGGCCGCAATCCATTTTGTCATACTGAGGTTGAAATGGGAAATGAAAATAATTTCTAACTTTCAAGGTTATTTAGTTTTTCATTAAAAGCTAACAAGGATGATAATGTTAAAATAGATTGGGAGTTGTTCTGAATGAGTATTTTGAATTTATTTTCGTAATTTTCTTTATTTTTATCTATGGTATATAAGAGTAAATATTTTATTGATAATGGAATAAAATCAAGGTTAATTTTAAATCCCTTTTCGTATTTAGTTTCTTTAGTATAGCTTTTCCAATTATTACAAAGCAAAGATAATGTATATGTAAAATTATTATATCCTGAAGATTTTCTTTTAATCTCTGACATATTTATTTTTTCCAATAATATTTCAAAAAATACATCAAAATTAAATGAATGTTTATTGATACAATTAATTAGTAATATTATTATTGAATCCACGTAGTAACTTACAATTTCATACCAATAAGCATAATTTTCATTAATAAATTTATTGAATGAAATTTTAATTAAATTATTTTTTTCCCCATTAGTTAAATATAATATCATTTGACTAGAAATATCAATAACATCATAGATTCTTTCTAGCTTTATTAAAATTTTTATTTTATTAAAATTTTGCTCAAGAATTGCTAATAATGCATCTTTTAGATTAAAATTATTATCAATTAATTCATATCCTTTATTAATTGCTATATCAATATAATAGAATGCCATTTCATAATTCTTGAATTTATACTCTTTGTAAGCAATGACTGGATAATATACAAGGTCCATACCGATTTTACTCTGTCTCTTATACACATCTGA
>NZ_JAESDL010000048.1:0-5597 GCF_019249625.1 Hydrotalea lipotrueae
CCATAAATGTCGTTTCTCTTATAAACGGCAAATTCATTCAATTTATTACAAAAAACATACTTTTGAGACATGCTCTAATTACTTCTAAATCTAAAAAAATGCAAACAAAAAAAATTAGCCTTGCAGATTTACAACAGCAATTGAGCAGGGCAGAAATGAAAAAAATTAAAGCGGGGAGTACAGTCGGATTCAATGACAAATGTCCGGCTACCTGCAACAGTAATTGCAATGCCCCCTATTGCAAATGTGACCCCAATGGCAGTAATGTTTGTGATAAAAACTATTGATATCATTAATATTTCTTAAATGCATAGAATAGGTATTGAATAATACTTAATGCCTATTCTTAAACTGCGCAATATGAAAAAATTAATTTGTTTTTTTGGATTTTTAACTGTTGGCATTTTACATGCACAAAGCGTTGAAAAGCCCTTCACATTGAATGGTTACATAAATAGTGATACCGGGACTGTTCGGTTAATATTGACCGGCGATAGTTCCAATTATCCTCCAATTCATTATTTAACCATTGGCAAGGTAAAAAATGGCCAATTTTCATTCAGTGGTGTCTTATCATACCCATTATCATTTCGCCTTTTATTTCTGGGAAATAAGGAATACGTTTCAGACCTGTTTTATATTGATGCCGGTTCACAAAACATAACATGCCATATTGATTCCATGCGTGAAATTCCAGATATGAATAATGAAACGATGCAGGAGTTATACCAATTTAAGCAACACCATTATACACCTGAAACTATTCAAGAATATACTAAAAAGCATCCTGATTCTTATATGGCTATGTGGCAACTGGCAAGAATGCTTTCTTTCAATTACAATCCCAATTTAGATACTGCATACGCTTATTTGTCTGATGCCGTTAAAATGAGTTATACAGGAACCCGTTTAGGTGAAAAATTAAAAGCTGCCTGTGTATTAAGCCTGAATCATGTTTTTCCAAATTTAAAATTATTAGACAGGTCTAATTATCCTACAAAACTTTTTAAACATGAAAAATCGAATCACTATACCCTCATTGATTTTTGGTTCAGTCATTGTAACCCTTGTATTGGGCAGTTTCCACAATTCAAACAAATATATCAGCAATACAAAAATGTTAATTTTGATATGATTGGTATATCCATTGATGACAACCAAAATATAGTAAACTGGCAAAAAGTGATTGATGAACATCAACTACCCTGGAAACAATTATTGGATAAAAACGGCGTGCAGGCCAACCAGTTAGCCATAGATACTTATCCCAGAAATTTTCTTTTAGATAATAATCATGTTATTATTCAGAAAGATATTACGCCGGAGGCTTTAAATAGTTTTTTAGCAGAAAAAATGCATAAACAAAAATCTTCTTTTAGTAACGTTCCCTAAAAGAAAATATCCGGTGGAACGCCTGCTGCGAAGTACAAGCAGCATACCGGGTAAGCCAACCCCGGATGATGCGCAAAGCTCCCGGAAAATATTTAATCACTTTTAAATGTAAAAAAAATGCAAACAAAAAAATTAAGCCTTGCCGACTTACAACAGCAATTGAGCAGGGCAGAAATGAAACAAATTAAAGCGGGTGACGGACAAACATTATTGAATGGAGATGGTTGCAATTGCAACAATAGCGACTGTGGCCCGGGAAAAGGGCCTGGCGATAGTTGCACAATCTATGGCACACCTGGCAAATGTGTGTACTCTGCGTGTACCGGATGTGGGTATTCTTACTATCAATGCATGAATTGAGATTCCATTTATTTAAATGACGATGATTAAATTACTAACCCATTAATAACGCTACCCATGAAATGGCTACTCCAATTAATGTTTATACTATGTGTACATAACGCTGAAGGGCAACAAAACATCCACAATAATTTTTCTATATCGGGTTATATAAAAGGATTAGACAGTGGATGGTTGTATTTAAACTACATACCCATACCCAATGAAAAAGGAATTTTAGACAGTTGCAAAATTAAAAATGGGCACTTTCAATTTAAGGGTAAAATACAAGAACCAATGTTAGCAAACCTAACCACATTTAACTTTCAGGAGAAAGTTGACCCATTAAATATTGCACAGTTCTATCTGGAAGCCTCCAACATACAGATTCAAGTTGAATATAATCATCTTAAAAAAATTTTAGTTTCGGGTTCGTTTACTGATAAAGATTATAGAGATTACATAAGATTAAAAAGTGATAATTTTCAATTATTGAATTCAATAACAGATAGCATTATTTCCTATCGTGAAAAAATACGTTCAGCAGAAAAAAGTAACATGACTGAAAATATTTTAGATAGTATGCATAAAAAAATAAATCAATTAGAAGTAAAGAGAAATCTTGAATTTAATAATGGCATTAAAATAGATAAGGCATTTATAACCTTTCACAAAAACTCAATACTATCAGCCATCTTATTATATAATTTTAGAAATGAATGGATTTCATTAACAGAAATCAGGCATTTATTCAACCAGCTTTCTAATAAAATTAAATTAACATCAGTTGGTAAAAAAATTGAAAAAAAAATCACAATGGCATTGAATGACCAACTTATCCCTGCTAAATTATTTACGGCCATTCAGAGAAATGGAGATACTATACATTTATCAGATTTTAAATATAAATATATATTATTAGACTTCAATGCCTCATGGTGTATCCCCTGCAGGCAAATAATACCTAAACTCAAAAAATTGTATGAAAAATATAATGACAAACTGGTAATACTGAGCATATCAAATCAAACAGATAAAAAAGATTGGATAAAAGCAATTCAAGAAGATAAGATAAGCTGGCCCTGCATATTGGAGAATGATGAAAATCCAATCCTATCTCCCATTGGCCAAAGCATCACAAAAATGTATGGAATACAAACAATTCCATCGTTGATTTTAATTAATGATGATTTAAAGATTGTTGGTTGGTATGGTAATTTTTATCAGTCAAAACAAGACTTTTTATTAGAGCTTAAAAATAAATTAAGGTCCAGTTTTGGTTATTAGCATAACACTTATTATTGTATGTCATAATATTGAATAATTGAAGGTAACGATGGTGAAAAAAGATATAAGATAACTATTTGGGATCTAGTAAAAAATTTAAAAGCCCCAAAAAAAAATGTAGCATACATTGATAATATTAATAAAATAAAAGTTGCATGTAAAAAAGTTATAAATAATTAAGATGGTATCAATACAAATTATCTTATTAATATTATTTTCTTTTGGTTACGTTCCCTAAAAGAAAATATCCGGTGGAACGCCTGCTGCGAAGTACAAGCAGCATACCGGGTAAGCCAACGCCGGGTGATGCGCTAAGCTCCCGGCAAACATTCAATCACTTTTAAATGTAAAAAAAATGACAAAAAAAAAATTTAGTCTTGCAGATTTGCAGCAGCAATTGAGCAGGGCAGAAATGAAACAAATTAAAGCAGGATCTGGTTTTGGAAATTCTTGCAATGTTTATTGTGGAAATGATCCAAGTTTATGTAAAGATACTTGTACAACTTGTTCTCCGGCAGGAAATGCAACTAACCCAAATGTACCTGGGGGTAGCAAAATTTGTGTAAGATAAAATAAAAATTAATTTTAAATTAAATACTATTCATTATAGATTAATATAGTATATAATATAATGAATAGTATTTTTAAGATTTAATCTTATGAGCAAATTAATAATTACACTCTTATTTTTGTTTTTATTTCTATTAGATTGTGGATCACAAAAGAACAATTATTTTAAAGATAGTTTCTATTTATCCGGTAAAATAATAGGAAGAGATACCGGAATTATTGTATTGCTATATCCAACCACAAATAACCAATGGAAGCGTGACACCTGCCAAATAAAAAATGGCCAATTCCTGTTTACCGGGATAGTAAATCAACCCACCTTTTGTCATTTAATAGGACCTAATATTTCTAACAACTATTCAGACATATATATAGATAAAGGAAAACAATCAATACAATTAAATGACACCAATTTTAATAATTACAATTTAACTGGTAGCAAAATTGCAAAAGAATTAAAAAAATGGAATCAAAAAAAAGAAGACATTTTATTAAAATATCCGGTTGTAAAAAAATATGAAGTAATGTTGAAATTATACAATGCTGAAAAAGATGATTCATTAAAATTACAATTAAATCAGCAGCTACACAACTTTCAGGATAGTATTGAAAGTTATAACCGTGCATTAAAACTTGCAACCATTCAATGGATAGAAACAATGCCCCATTCTTATATCAGCGCAACAGAGTTATATGGTTTAATAATGAATCAACAATTAGGCACATTAGAAGCCAACCGTTTATTTCATCATTTAACTGATCCGGTCCAACAAAGTATGGTTGGCCAATTAATTGCAGCAACACTTCAAAAAAGCATGGTAAATATACAGGCACCAGATTTTACGGCAAGGGATTTCAATCAGGAAAATTTTCAACTCAATAGCCTAATCGGTAAATATATTATAATCAGTTTTTGGGCCAGTTGGTGTATTCCATGCATTCAGGAAATACCTGATTTAAAACAAATGTATAGAAGATACCATTCAAAAGGATTGGAAATTGTATCCATCTCAATTGATGGAGATTCGCTTGCCTGGTACAATGCCGTAAAAAAATGGAATGTAGAGAATTGGAAAAATATTTTATGTAATACAGCCATTAAAAAAAGTTACCTCAATCCCAACATGCCCATTCCAAGCCTACTACTTATTAATGACAAAGGAATGATTATTTGGAATTCAATCAATACACCCCAAGTAGATAGAATAAAGGAATTGGAAAAAGAACTGAGCAATCTTCTGGATATAAAAAAAGTGAACCAATGAAAATGATACAAACTTTTTATTTAGACCCGTCCAAGAATATCACAAAAACTTCTATGGGGTGGAATTTACCCTTTTACAATATAATTAGTTGGACATTAAGCTGTTTACAATTGCATAAATATTATGATGATATAGCGCTATATACAAACACTAGTTCAGCAAAGTTTTTTTATGATATACTGCAACTACCCTATAAAAATATTTACACATCGCATGATGATTTTATTATGTACCATCATGATTTATGGGCATTACCAAAAATATATACCTACTTATTACAAAAGGAAACATTTTTACATTTAGATGGCGATGTTTTTATTTTCAAACCTTTTAACAATTCTTTTCTGAGTAAAAGTTTAATTGCACAAAATATAGAAGAAGCAACTGAATATTATACATCCACACAAAAAGATCTAATAAAATATTTTAGCTATTTCCCAATATCGGTGCACAAAGACTTCAAAAAGAATACACCTATAAAATCAATAAATGCTGGTATTATTGGTGGATCAGATGTTGAATTTATTCAACAATTTGCAATAAAGGCTTTTAAATACGTGAAAAGAAACATAATGCACTTAAACAAAATAAATACAGAACGATTTAATGTTTTCTTTGAGCCTGTCTCTTATACACATCTCCGAGCCCACGAGACTACGCTGCATCGCGTATGCCGTCTTCTGCTTGAAAAAGGGGGGGGGGGGGGGGGGGGGGGGGGGGGGGGGGGGGGGGGGGGGGGGGGGG
>NZ_JAESDL010000049.1:0-5531 GCF_019249625.1 Hydrotalea lipotrueae
TTGTTGGAGGAGACGCATTACTATCCGTTTGGTCTCACCATGGCAGGCATCAGCAGTAAAGCAGCAGGCGGTATAGAAAATAAATACAAATACAATAAAGGTTCTGAATTGCAAAGCAAAGAGTTCTCCGATGGTTCGGGGTTAGAACTGTATGCAACCAACTTTAGAAGCTTAGACCCACAGCTTGGCAGATGGTGGCAAATAGACCCGAAACCAGATTATGTACAGAGTTTATACTCTTCGATGAATAATAATCCTATCTTAATAAATGACCCGTTAGGTGATACAGCAAGGATACATTTTAGAACAGGATTTTTAGGATTAGGTAAAAAGCAAGCTGTCGATTACAATAATGGTGCATTAACAAATACAGATGGTTCTGCTTACGCTGGTAAAGTAAAAGGATTTTTAAAGAAAGCTGTTGCAGGCTTAGATAGACTTTCTTCAGGTGGAGCAGTAGGAAAAGGCTTGGTAAATGATATAGTAAATAGTAAAGAAACAGTAAATATTATAAAAGGCAATAACAGTTTTAATGCAGTTGATAAGAAAACAGGAATGACAAATGTTGTACGTTGGGATCCAAGTAATACAAATGGTGGACCTGATGCAAACTTAAATACCAACAGACCTGCTTTTATTGGATTAGGACATGAATTAGCCCATGCACAAGACCAAATATTTGATGGCAAAATAGACTATAGCCCTTGGTATACGCCGACAGGTGCGACTGACCCAGTACGTATGGCTGAAATTTATTCAACACATGTAGAGAACCTTTTAAGAGCAGAAAATAACATAAATCTTAGAGCATTTTATAGTCTATATACAAATCCTGTGGGTGTTACAATTGGAGAGGGACAAGTTTTAATACTAGGCACAAGACAAAATGCGAATACAATTACAGCCAATGGCATAAATCTTGTAAATCCAATTTACTAATTATGAAAAGTTGTCTTTTATTTTTTATGGTTTTAGTTGGAACAATTATGAATGGTCAAGCTCAAAATAATATTGATACAACTAAACAAATTATTTTTGTTCATCTGCCTGATTACTACAAGGAAAAAGGAGTAATTTTTAGTAAAGACTATGTTGTTGGCATTGAAATGAAGGAATTACAATCCAGATACACTCCAACAATAGATGACGTAACAAAAGCAGAACAAATTTTTAGTAAGAAGTATAATGAGGTTCAAAAAGCAAATGTTGATACCAAGAAGTTTTTTTGTCATTGGGTTAGACAATATGTGGGATTTATAGATATAAATGGAAATAAGAATATTATTGTACAGTTTATTGATAATACAAAGCCAAATAAAATAAACCGATTACTGGGAAAGGATTGGGAAAATGTTTTTATAATTATGCTGGCAGATAGCTTTTATAAAGTGAGTACTATATTTAGAATTAACATTGATACAGGTGAAATGTCTACACAGTTATAAAAATTAAAGCCGACAGAAGCTTTCAAAAGTCATCCTCAAAAGTTTTTTATTTTTATTAAACGTTCAAAAATTTCTTACAAAAACCCATATTGATAATTTTTTATACCATTATTATTTCAGTATATTAGCGGAGGCTTTAGTGTGGTAGGCAGTAGTGGAGTAGTAAAAGACCACCATAACGATGCCAGTATGCAGGGTATACAAATACCCAAAAATGGATATATTTATATTTATTGCAGCAATGAAAGTCCGGTAGATGTGTTCTTTGATAATGTACAGGTAGTGCATACACGAGGGCCGATACTTGAAGAGACGCATTATTATCCTTTTGGATTGACAATGGCGGGAATATCTTCACAAGCCGCAGGAAAATTAGAAAATCTCCGCAAGTTCAATAAAGGTTCAGAGCTACAGCATAAAGAGTTCAGTGATGGAAGTGGACTTGAATTATATGCAACAAACTTTAGAAGCCTTGACCCACAATTAGGCAGATGGTGGCAGATTGACCCCAAATCTAACTTTGATGAAAGCCCTTATGCTGCAATGGGTAATAATCCTATTTTACACAATGACCCCCAACCTCATCGTAGTTTATCCAACATAAAAATTTCCCCTCGGCGTATGGCTTAGCCTACGCCGTAATTTCTTGTAGCTTGCAGCTACCCGTAGCAAATTTCATCCAATAATCACCTCTATATCAAAACCCTACACCTAACTTAAGCCTGCGTCTAATGATAAATGTTTTTTAGCTTTCTGCTACCTTTTCAAATCAGCAATACCATTCAATCATAATGCCAATATTGCGGTTAAACTTTCTAAAAAGTTAGAACTCTGAGTAGGCATGCCGACATCATTACCCCATCTCAGCGTAGTTTATCGAAAATTCAATTTTTCCCTCGGCGTATGGCTGTGCCTACGCCGCACATTTTTGTAGTTTTCATCTACCATCACCAATTTTCATTCAATATATCAATAATTTTGTATAGCATTATTATTTCAGTATATTAGCGGAGGCTTTAGTGTGGTAGGCAGTAGTGGTGTAGTAAAAGACCATCATAATGATGCTACTATGCAGGGGATACAAATACCCTTACCTCAGCGTAGTATATCAACATAAAAATTTCCCCTCGGCGTATGGCTGTGCCTACGCCGTAATTTCTTGTAGCTTCCAGCTACCCGTGGCAAATTTCATCCAATAATCACCTCTACCTCAAAACCCCACCACTGCCAACAAATTCTTTAAAAAGGCCATATAGTTAAAGGTTGCTTTTTTATTTGATATTAAACACTCATGAATTTTTTGCAAAAACCCATATTAATAATTTTGTATAGCATTATTATTTCAGTATATTAGCAGTGGCTTTAGTGTGGTAGGCAGTAGTGGTGTAGTAAAAGACCACCATAATGATGCCAGTATGCAGGGTATACAAATACCGAGAAATGGGTATATTTATATTTATTGCAGCAATGAAAGTCCGGTAGATGTGTTCTTTGATAATGTACAGGTAGTGCATACACGAGGGCCGATATTGGAAGAGACGCATTATTATCCATTTGGATTGACAATGGCGGGTATAAGCAGTAAAGCAGCAGGCGGAAAAGAAAACCCATACAAATACAATGGCAAGGAATTACAGCACCGGGAGTTTAGTGATGGCAGTGGTATAGAGTTGTATGATTTTGGCGCCAGAATGCAAGACCCCCAAATAGGCAGATGGAATGGAATAGACCCATTTGCAGATAGGATGCTGAATATTTCACCGTATGTATATTGTTTTAATAATCCTATTCGATATATTGATTTAAATGGAATGGAGGGAAATGATGCAAATGGTGATGATGAAATGGTGCACGTTCGATATGAAAAAAATAAAAAAACCGGTGAAATAACCCACCCCATCGTAGTTTATCCAACATAAAATTTCCCCTCGGCGTATGGCTACGTCTACGCCGTAATTTCTTGTAGCTTCCAGCTACCCGTAGCAAATTTCATCCAATAATCACCTTTACCCCACCCCATCGTAGTTTATCCAACTTAAATTTTCTCCCTCGGCGTTGGCTGTGCCTACGCCGATCTTATTCGTAGCTTTTAGCTACCAAGCACATTCATTCAATCATTACTATCTCAAAACCTCACCACGGCTTTTACATCGTTCAGCAAGATAGAACTGTGGGTAGGTAAGCCGACATTACTACCCAAAAGGCAATCTTGCAAAAGGTTGCCTTTTTTTATGCGTAATGATGTGTACAAAATTATTTGCATAATTAGAAAAAGACTAATTTTAATAAAATGGTCGTTGTAAATATTAACAAAATGCCGGGCGTAGCTGAAAGCATACGCCCAGATGATGAAATTTGAAAAGGTAAACTACGCGGAGGGGGGGTGCTTCAGTGCCAGTTGCAGGCTGGATAGTAGGAGCTGCCTATTTTATAGCTAATACTATTGTGGAAGCAAAAACTGGGCATAGCATTACAGAAAATTTATTTGATTCAGGAAAATACTAAATGTATATGTACGATTATATTTTTTGGATATTATACAGGCGAAATATTAACCGTAACAATAGCGAATGGCTGAGTAGAAACAATGCAAGTGGAGTTGTGTTTTTTGCAATTTTTATACATGTCGTTTTTGTTATACTAATCATCAAAAAACTGGTTAGGAGTAATCTTGGATTAGAAAGCATAAACTTTGACAAAGGAATTTTAGGTGTCTCATTCTTATTGTGTATTCTTCTTGTTTATCTATACTATACTAAAAATAAGATTGCAAAGATTGGTAAAAAGTATGAAAACAGAGATAGTGCTTATATAGAGTTTGGTGGTTGGATTGTAGCTGCACTTATATTTATCCCTTTACTTATTATTCTTATTATTGGCTGGAAAAGATAAATTGATAACAACAAAGCCGCGGCAACCGCTGCGGTTTTTTTATGCATAAGCTTTTCTTGTTTTAGCATCACGGAGGAAAGCATCAACCGTTACGAGGATAGATTTTTTTCTTCATCAAGCAGAGAGTTAATCTCATTCAGTCGTTTTAACATAGCCGGGTCTTTTAAAATATTTACTTCTTCCGTCTCACCAAGCAAATAACCAACCGTAGTATCAAGAAGTTTAGCCATTTTTTTAGCCACTTCAATAGAAGGCTGTGCCAGATTGCGTTCATAGTGGTATCCAACCTTAGCGTAGTTTTTCAAACATACATTTTTACTCGGCGTATGGCTTGGTAGTAGTCATCCAAATTGGAAGTTGCAATTTTCGATCTTCAGTTTTTTAAACTTTATATTTACGCAATCAAAAAATTACAATGGCAAAGAAAGAATTACAGGCATTAGTGGCAGAACAAAAAATACTAAATAGGATTTATGTTATCCGAAATCAGAAAGTAATGTTAGACGAAGATTTAGCAGAAATGTACGGTGTTGAAACAAGACGTCTGAATGAGCAGGTAAAACGCAATAGCAAGAGGTTTCCGAAGGATTTTATGTTTAGCCTGACTAAAAAAGAGTATGAAAACTTGAAGTCGCAAAATGCGACATCAAATTGGGGTGGAAGAAGAAAACTGCCCAAAGCTTTTACAGAACAGGGAGTAGCCATGTTGTCGAGTGTTTTAAACAGCAATGTTGCAATAGAAGTAAACATTAGGATAATAAGGGTATTTACAAAACTTAGGGAATACGCTTTAACACATAAAGAGATACTGCTACAATTATCCAAACTAGAAAAAGAGGTAAAGGGAAACAGCAAAGACATTGAAAATATTTTTATGGTATTGAAGGAGTTAATAGAAAAACAAAGCAATCATGTACCAAGAAGGAGAATAGGATTTATAAGAGAAAAAGACGAAGAATAAGCTACACACAAAGCAACCCTCACCTCCGCGTAGTTTGTCCAACATAAAAATTTTCTCTCTGTATTGTCTGCGCCTACACTGTACATTTTTAGCATGCAGCTACTAATAACAATATCCATCCAATAATCACCCCCCTCAGCGTAGTTTATCAACATCAAAACAATAAAACCACACTCGGCGTATGGCTTTGCCTACGCCGTACTTTTTTGTAGCTTGCAGCTACTAACACCAAT